>JAUVTI010000019.1 GCA_030601605.1 Gemmatimonadales bacterium | reverse complement strand
GGGTCACCGGGCTCACGAAGCACTCGCGCGGGCTGAAGCGCTGCACCAGCTCGTCGCGGATGCCCTCGGCAAGCTCGGGCACGCCGGCGTGTGCCACGGCGATCCTGAGGGACTGGGGCTTCGGCGTGAGCCTCCGCTCCAGGTGCGACATCACGCGCGGCACCAGCGCGTCGCGGCCGCGGACTCGGTCCGGCGGCACGACGCGGCCCTCCTGATTCACCTCCAGGATGGGCTTGATGTCGAGCAGGCCGCCGAGCCAGGCGCGCCCGCGGCTCACCCGTCCCGAGCGCAACAGGTTGTCGAAGATGTCTACCGTGAACAGCGCGCCGGACTGGTTGCGCACGCGCTCCAGCTCCCGCGTGATGGCCGGCATCTCCCACCCGGCCTCGATCAGCTCCGCGGCCTTGAGCGCGAGCATGCCGAGGCCGAAGGAGGCCGATCGCGAATCCACGATCGTGACCGAGTCGCTCTGGTCGCGCGCACGGGCCGCGGCCTCGGCCGAGGCCAGGGTGCCGGAGAGCGCGCTGGCGATGAACAGGGCGATCACCTCATGCGAGCTGGACAGGGCGTCCTCGAACGCGCGCACGAACGCGCCGGGAGGGGGTTGGGAGGTCGTGAAGATCTCCCCGTTCTGGCGCATGCGGTCGTACAACTCGGCGCCCCCGATCTCCAACCGGTCCTTGTAGGTGTCGTTCCCGGAGATCACCTGCAGCGGCACGACAATCATCCCGTGGGCGTCCACGAGGTCGTCAGGCAGGTCACAGGAGGAATCCACTACCACGCTGATGCGGCGGTGCGCCTCGTGTAGCTCCCGGTGCTGCTGACGCATGTCGTCGGCCTTCGTGGTCTGGATCGTGCCCCACGTCTCGGCCAGATCGAACACCGCCTGTGGCGTGTCCGTGTGTATGTGGACCTTGAGGAGATCCTCGGTGGCCAGCACGACGATCGAGCCGCCCAGCTTCCTGAGCGCGCCGCGGATCTCGGTGCTGGGCGGAATCCCGCCGCCCCTCACCAGCACCTCCGTGCAGTAGCCGAAGTCCCGGTCGACCGCCACTTCGGCCATGGCCGCGGCGTCGGGCACCGTGTACTGGATCGGCGCGGTGGCGGCGAGGATCGGGTCCCCCTCGATGACCCGAACGCATCCCTCGAGCACGCGGACGAACGCCTTGCCGCCCGCGTCCACGACGCCGGCCTCCTTGAGCACCGCCAGAAGTTCGGGGGTGCGCCTGAGGGACACCTCCGCGCGCCGCATCACGTGCCGCATCATCTCCTGGAGGTTGTGTGTGCGCCCGGCGGCCTGCTCGGCGGCCTCGGCGACGTCGCGGGTGACGGTGAGAATCGTCCCCTCCACCGGCTCGTCCAGGGAGCGGTACAGGTGGTCGGCGCCGCACCGCATCGCGCGGGCGACGTCTGTCGCTCCCGCTGTCTTGAGGTTCCCCAGGGCCTCGCGGAAGCCGAGCAGGAACTGGGAGAGGAGCATGCCCGAGTTGCCGCGCGCGCCGAAGACGCAGGCCTCGGCCATCGCGTGGGTGACGTCGGGCAGCTTGGCCTCGCCATTCAGGGCCCGTACGCCCTCGGCGGCCGCGCGGAACGTCATCGTGAAGTTGGTGCCGGTGTCGCCGTCGGGCACGGGGAAGACGTTGATGCGATTCAACTCTTCCCGCCCCGCGTCCACCCAATCAGCTGCCGCGAGGAGGACCCGCCTGAGGCGCGGGCCGTCGAGGTAGGTAATCCCGATTGCTGTCTCGCTCACTCTTCTTTCACGACCCAGACCCTGAGCTCCGGCCGGACCTCGGGATGCAGGCGGATCGTAACCTTGTAGATGCCGATCATCCTGATCGGCTCCTCGAGCTCGATCAACCGCTTGTCGATCGTGTAACCCTGGGCGGCCACCTGCTCGGCGATGTCCCCGGAGGTGATGGACCCGAACAGCTTGTCGCCCTCGCCCGCCTTCGCATTGAAGTGAAGCTCGAGGGTTTCCAGCCGCGCCGCCAGGGCCTCTGCGTCAGCCCGCTCGGAAGCGACCTTGCCCGCGCGGCGGGCTGCCTCGGCCTCGGCGCGCCGCCGGTTGTCTTCGGTAGCCTGATAGGCCATCCCGCGCGGGATCAGGTAGTTCCGCGCGTAACCGTCCTTCACCTTCACGATCTCGCCGGCCTCGCCGACGTTTTCTATCGTCTTTCTGAGGATCACATCCATCGTTTGCTCACCTGGCGGCGGCGTTCCTCCACCGCCGTCTGAGGTCCAGCCCGCCGTCCAACACGCCCAACAGAATGGCACCGCCGACGACGAAGGGCAACATCAACACCAGGATCACCATCAGGAACAGCCGCAGGAAGAACCCCCCGGCCCCGAGTGCGTGCAGCGCGAACACCGCAACGGCTGCTCCCCGAAGTGCGTACAGCACGGCGCCGAGCAACAGCAGGTTTGCCGCCGCCGCCTTCGCCGCCACCAGCTTGGGCACCAGGATCGCGACGAGCGGCAGCACCAGCGCCCAGCCGAGATGCTCCGAGAATCGGAAGTCCCGGAATCGGCCCAGCGGCCGGCCGCGTGGCTGCCGCGCCACGCGGTGGTAGATGGCCGTCGCGAGAGCCAGTCCCGCCAGCAACTTCAGCGCCGTGATGGCCGGCAGGAAGTCGGCCGCCAGCTGGATCATGGTGGCCAGCGACTCTTCCAGCTGCGTGAGAGCGGGTGAGGTCGTATCCACCGTCTCGGTGATGGACCACAGCATCCCCATGAGGGATCGCGCGGCCAGCCCCGACCGACTTGCCACCCACCAGCGCAGCTCGCCCCACGACGTGCCCAACGTCAGCAGCAGAGCCGAGACTCCGACCATCGCGCCGGCAAGGGACACCAGGGCGCGATACATGAACGGGAGTCCCGTCCGCACGGTGAACACCACGAACCCGGCAGTCGTCAGAACCGCCGCCGCGCGCAGCATCTGGTCCGGCAGCTGGCCGGGGGCCAGCAGCCACCAGGCGCTGAACCCGCTCGCGATACCGGTGGTGACGAGCTCCGCTCGGGTGCGCTGCGAGGTGACGGCCAGCAGGACCGCCAGAGGCAGGGCGACCACGGCCACCGGCGCCACCAGGGCCAGGGCGATGGTGCCCGCTACCAGTCGCCCGAGCCCGCCCTGTGGCGCTTGCCCGGACGGCGACATTCCTCAGCGCGAGTGGCCGCGGAGGAACGGTACCAGGGCCAGATGCCGGGCACGCTTCATGGCGCGGGCAAGCTGACGCTGGTGCCGGGCGCACATTCCGGAGAGCCGTGCCGGAATGATCTTCCCGCGGTCCGTGAGGAAGCGGGAGAGAGTGCGCTCGTCCTTGTAGTCCACTACGCGGACGCCGGACTCACACACCGGGCAAGTCTTGCGGGGGCGCCTCATCGGACCTCCTCAGCTTTCTCAGCGGCCGGGCTCTCGTCGGCCGGGGCCTCATCAGTGGCCGGGCTCTTGTCGGCCGGGGCCTCATCAGTGGCCGGGCTCTTGTCGGCCGGGCCCTTATCAGTGTCCGCGCTCTTCTTGTCGGCCGGGCCCTTATCAGTGTCCGCGCTCTTCTTGTCGGGCGGGCCCTGATCAGGCCGCGGGGCCACGGGCGCCGGTCCATCGTTCAGCACTATGAGGTAGCGCAGCACCGACTCGTCCAGCTTCAGTTGGCGCTCCAGCTCGCCCAACGCGTCCGGCTGCGAGTCGAACTGCACCACGACGTAGTAACCGATGGATTTGCCCTGAATGGAGTAGGCGAGCGAGCGCTTGCCCCAGTGGTTCGTCGAGGTGACGGGCTCGGGCGTTTCGGGGCTCTTGAGCAGTGAGTGGAAGCGCTCGAGACGCTCGTTGATCTGCGTCTCTTCCAGCGCGCTGTCGAAGATGTAAACGAGTTCGTACGGGCGGGTCATGGCACCATCCTTTGGACTATTTGACCCCGTCCAGTGCCGGGCGGAGTAGGTGATTTGTGAGCGGGGAAGGTACTGGGTTTCGGTCTATCGGGAAAGGGGGAAAAGGCCGGGAAACGGGAAACGAACCGGGCGGCTAGACGTTGAACCGAAACAGCAGCACTTCGCCGTCCTGGACCACGTAGTCCTTGCCCTCGCTACGCAGCAGCGCCCGCTCCCTGGCGTCCTTGTACGAGCCCGCCTCGATGAACTGATCCACGTCGATCGCCTCCGCCCGGATGAACCCCTGCTGAAAGTCGGTGTGGATCACTCCGGCGGCATCGTATGCGGTGGCGCCGCGCCGCACGGTCCAGGCGTGCACCTCCTTGTCGCCCACCACCGTGAAGAACGTGATCAGGTCCAGCAACTTGTAGCTCGCGGCGATGAGACGCCGGAACCCCGGCTCCTTCAGGCCGGCAGCCTCGAGGAACTCGCTGCGCTCGGCGGGATCGAGCTCCGTCAGCTCCGCCTCGAACCGGGCCGAGAAAACCACCACCTCTGCTGCTTCGGAGTGTTCTCGCACAGCGGTCCGCAGCGCATCGACCGCGGCCACCCGCTCGGCGGAGAGGTCGTCCTCGCTGACGTTTGCGGCGTAGAGCACTGGCTTGAGTGTCAGGAGCCCGAGCCCCGCGAGCGCCGCTGCGTCGTGCTCGTCGCTCACCGCTTCGCGCGCGCCGCGGCCCTCGTCGAGCGCCGAGATCACTCGCCGGAGCAGCGTCTCCTCGACCTGGGCTTCCTTGTCCCCGGAGCGGGCGAGCTTCGCCACGCGCTCGAGGCGGCGCTCGACCACGGCCAGGTCGGCGAGCGCTAGCTCGGTGGTCACGATGTCGTGGTCCCGCACCGGATCCACCGCTCCGGTCACGTGTGTGACGTCGGGGTCGTCGAAGCAGCGCACCACGTGCACCACGGCGTCCACGTCCCGTATATGGCCCAGGAACTGGTTGCCCAGTCCCTCACCCTTGCTGGCGCCCTCGACCAGCCCGGCGATGTCGAAGAACTCCACCGTGGCGTGCACCACGTTGTCCTGGCCCACGGCGGCGGCGAGGCGCTCCACGCGCTCGTCTGGAATGGGCACGACGCCGACGTTCGGCTCGACCGTGCAGAAGGGGTAGTTCGAGGCCGTGGCGCCGCCCTGGGTGAGGGCGTTGAAGAGGGTGGATTTCCCGACGTTCGGGAGGCCGATTATTCCGAGGCGGAGCATGGTCAACTGATGGGGAACGGGGAACGGGGAAGGGGGAAGGGTACGACGGGATACCTTTCCCCTTTCCCCTTTCCCCCTTCCCCCGGAGGGGTGGGGTGCAGGGCGGCCGTTATGCGATAAACCACGGCGCCAGCACCAAGCTCACCACACTCATCAGCTTGATGAGGATGTTCATGCTGGGGCCGCTCGTGTCCTTGAACGGATCGCCCACGGTGTCGCCCACGACTGCAGCCTTGTGCGGGTCGGAGCCCTTGCCCCCGAGCGCGCCGCCCTCGATGTACTTCTTGGCGTTGTCCCATGCGCCGCCCGAGTTGGCCATGAAGAGCGCGAGCAACACGCCTGTCACCGTGGCGCCGGCCAGCATCCCGCCCAGCGTCTCGATGCCGAGGAGCTTGCCGACCAGCACGGGAGCTACTATGGCAGTGAGCCCCGGTACGATCATCTCCCTGAGCGCCGCCTTGGTGGAGATGTCCACGCAGCGGGCGCTGTCGGGCTTGGCCGTGCCCTCCATGAGGCCGGCGATCTCGCGGAACTGACGCCGCACCTCCTGGACCATGCCCTCGGCCGCGCGACCCACCGCAGTCCAGGTCATCGCGGCCACCAGGAACGGCAGGATGCCGCCCAGGAAGATGCCGATCACGACCTTGGGGTTGGAGATGTTGAGCATGATCGGCGGCGCGCCCGCCGGAGTCACGGCGTTGGCGTAGGCGGTGAACAGCGCCAGAGCGGTGAGAGCCGCCGAACCGATGGCGAAGCCCTTTCCGATGGCGGCGGTGGTGTTGCCCAGGGCGTCGAGCCCGTCGGTGATCTTGCGGACCTCGGGTCCCAGGCCGCTCATCTCGCTGATGCCGCCCGCGTTGTCGGCGATGGGGCCGTAGGCGTCCACCGACATCGTGACGCCCACTGTGGCGAGCATCCCGACCGCGGCGATGCCGATGCCGTAGAGGTCCGACATCGTGTACGCGATGTAGATCGCGCCGCAGATCACGAGCAGCGGGATCGTGACGGAGCGCATCCCCACGGCCAGGCCGGCGATGATATTGGTGGCAGGGCCGGTGAGTGAGGCCTCGGCGATCGTGCGGATCGGCTTTGCCGCCGTGTACCACTCGGTGGAGAGCCCGATGAGGATCCCCGCCAGCGTGCCGACCACGACCGCCCAGAACGGTCCCATCGGACTCGGGTTGCCGTTGGCGAGCGTCACGCCGATGTCCACCCGCTGGGTGATGAAGTACGCCGCGCCAAGGAACAGACCGGCGGCTATGAACGTGGTCCAACGCAGCGCCCCGGCCGGGCTGAAGCGCTCGAGGACTCGGAACAGCCCGATCGCGACGATGCTCGCAGCGAGCCCGGACAGCGTGTACATGAGGGGCAGGGCCGTGGCGGCCATCCGGTCCGCGATTGCGGGACTGGTCGCCGCGATCGCGATCGTGGCGATGATCGCGCCCACGTAGCTCTCGAAGATGTCGGCGCCCATGCCGGCCACGTCGCCCACGTTGTCGCCCACGTTGTCGGCGATCGTGGCGGGGTTCCGGGGGTCGTCCTCCGGAATGCCGGCCTCCACCTTGCCGACCAGGTCCGCACCCACGTCGGCGGCCTTCGTGTAGATCCCGCCGCCCACGCGGGCGAACAGGGCGATGGACGAGGCGCCCATTGCGAATCCGGTGACGATCTCGCTGAATGCCTTCCACCCCTCATCGGCCTCCGGGGAACCGAGGAACGCCCGGATCACGATCCCGATGCCGAGCAGTCCGAGGCTCGCCACGGCGAGGCCCATCACGGCGCCGCCGTTGAAAGCCACGCGGAGCGCCATCTCTTGTCCCTTGGCGCGTGCCGCCTCGCTCGTGCGCGCGTTGGCACGCGTGGCCGCCTGCATACCGAAGAACCCGGCGAGGATGGAGCACACTCCGCCGAACAGGTACGCGATCGCCGTCGACCAGCCGATGACGACGCCCAACAGGGCCGCGACGACGATCAGGAAGGGGATCAGGTACGAGTACTCCCGCTTCATGAATGCCATCGCCCCGGTCTGGATCATCTCCTGAATTTCCCGCATCCGGTCGTTCCCGGCGGGCTGCCGGCGGACGTAGATGTAGATCAGCCAGGCGATCACCAGCCCCACGACACCCGCCCCGATGGCGGAATTGGGGAGATACAGGAATTCGCTCACTCTTGGGTTCCTCGTCGGTTGAATCGGTTCATTGCGACCTCGATGCCCTCCGTGATCC
Source organism: Gemmatimonadales bacterium (assembly GCA_030601605.1). Lineage (GTDB taxonomy): Bacteria > Gemmatimonadota > Gemmatimonadetes > Gemmatimonadales > GWC2-71-9 > WVYX01. The sequence continues at coordinate 11,835 of JAUVTI010000019.1, read as the reverse complement.
AGCACTCCACGGCGTCCACCATATCGGGCAACAGATCCGCCAGTGTCGTCAACTCCTCAGGCTCGAAGTTCGAGGTCACGAACTCGGCCTGGTCGTACTCGTCCTCGGGCAACGGTCCCACGCCAACTCTGAGCCGCGCGTACTCGGTCGATCCCAGAGCGGCCTCGACGCTCTCGAGGCCGTTGTGGCCGCCTGACGATCCTCGCGCCCTCAGCCGAAACGTGCCCAGCGGCAGCGCGATGTCGTCGACCAGGACCAACAGATCGCGGGTGGGATCGAAATCGGGCGATGCCAGCAGAGAGGCCACCGCATCGCCGCTCAGGTTCATGTAGGTCTGCGGCTTGAGCAGCGCGAACCGATCGCCGCCCACCACGCCCTCGGTGACGAGGGCGTTGCCCGAGCGGCGGAACCTGGGGAACTCCCACTGCTCGTGCAGCACGTCGGCCAACAGGAAGCCCGCATTGTGCCGCGTGACCGCGTACCGCGGACCGGGGTTGCCGAGCGCGACGATGGCGCGCAGAAGCTATTCCTCGGGCGTCTCGCCCTCGGACTCCTCTTCGGCCTCCCCCTCCTCGTCCTTCGCCTTCCGGATGAGCTCGGGCTCCGCGACCCCCTCCTCCTCCGCGACCTCCACCACAGGCTCCTCCTCGACGCGCGGCGGTACGACGGTGCATACCGTGGTGTCCGCTTCCACCAGCACCTCCGCGTTCTCGATCGAGAGGTCCGACACGTGGAGCGAGCGGCCGACCCTGAGCTCTGTGACGTCCAGTTCGATCCGCTCGGGGATGTTCCGCGGGAGCACCTCGACCTCGATCTCGCGGAGGAACTGCTCCAGCACGCCGCCGGCGTTGCGCACGCCGTCGGGGGAGCCGACCAGGAGGAGCGGCACCGCGAGCTTGATCTTCTCGCCGGCGTGGACCTCCAGGAAGTCCAGGTGGGTGACGTTCTTGCGCGTCGGGTGCCGCTGGATCTCACGAATCAGCGTGCGGATCGGCTTCCCGTCCACCGAGAGCTCTATGATGGTCGAGCCTCCGCCGGACTCCTTCAGAATCTTCTCCGCCTCGATCTTCGGGACCATCAGGGCCTCGGGCTCGCGCCCGCGTCCGTAGATGACCGCCGGGATCTTGCCGGCCTGCCGTATCTTGCGTGCGGCGCCCGTGCCGGTCTCCTGGCGGCGCTCGGCGGTCAGTGTAACTGTCTCAGCCATCGTGTCCTCTGTTCCCTCTCATGCAGCGCGGTCAGCCGAAGAGCGAGCTGACCGATTGGTCGCTGTGCGTGAATCGGATCGCCTTCGCGAATAGCGGGGCGACCGACAGAATCTTCAACCGATCGAACTTCCGGTCGTCGGGTATCGCAATCGTATTGGTCACCGCCACCTCGGTCACTTCCGACGCGGCCAGCCGGTCCACCGCCGGCCCCGAGAGCACCGCGTGGGACGCGCAACAGTACACCTTGCGCGCGCCAAGCCGCTTCAGGGCCCCGATCCCCTCGGACATCGTCCCGGCGGTGTCGATCATGTCGTCCACCAGGAGACAGTCGCGCCCCTCCACCTCGCCGACCACGTTGACGACCTCGGCGATGTTCGCCGACGGCCGTCGCTTGTCGATGATGGCCAGCGTGCCGTCGAGCCGCTTCGCGAACCCGCGGGCCATCTTGGCCGCCCCGACGTCCGGGGCCACGATCACCGGCTCATGCAACCGCTTCTCCCTGTAGTGCTGCACCAGCACCGGTGCCGCGTACAGGTGGTCGACCGGGATGTCGAAGAACCCCTGCAGCTGGTGCTGGTGGAAGTCCAGTCCGAGCACCCGGTCCGCTCCGGCCGTGGCGATGATGTTGGCCATCAGCTTCGCGCTGATCGCCACCCGCGGCTGGTCCTTGCGGTCCTGCCGCCCGTACCCGAAGTACGGGATCACGGCGGTGATCCGCGCCGCGCTCGCGCGCTTCGCAGCATCGGTCAGGATCAACAGCTCCAGCAGGTTCTCTGCCGGCGTGTTCGTGGGCTGGATGATGAACACATCCTGCCCCCGCACGTTCTCGTCGATCTTGACGAAAATCTCGCCATCCGCAAACCGGCGGATGGTGACCTCGCACAGGGGCTGCCCCAGCTCCTGCGCCAGCTCCTCGGCCAGGGGGCGGTTCGCCGTCCCGGCGATGAGGAGGATCTTGCTGCTCGAAAGCGAGATATCAGCCATAAAAGCCCTGCAAACTAGCTAGTTGTGCGCCGCAAGCCAAGATGGGTGGGGCGGCCTCAGACGGCCGTGAGATCCTGGAATTCGGGGTTGCGGTCCACGTAGGAGCGGACGTACGAGCAGGTGGGAACCACGCTGAATCCGTGCTCGCGCGCGTAGCCCAGGGCGTGGGCCACCAGCTTCGCGGCGAGCCCCTGGCCGCGCAGCTCAGTGGGGACGAACGTGCGGCGGTACTCGATCGTCTTGTCGTCCACGGAGCGGTACGCAACGTAGGCCTCGTGGCCGTCCACCGTGGCCACGAACCGGCTGCCTGCCTCGTCGTTCCGGATGTCGAGGGTCATCTTCCCGTTCTCAGCTTCCCGGCTCTTCCTCTTCGTTGATCGCATCGTGGAACCACGACGTGCGGGGGTCCACCTCGAGTATGCGCATCTTGGAGCGGGAGTTGATGAGCTCGGCCGGTGCCACCCAGAGGCGGGCATCCCAGAGCATGCCGGCGAGCTCAAAGTCCGCGAGCTCCTGTTCGGTGAGGTCGGCGGTCACCTCGACCACCGCGTCGCCCGGGATGTTCTCGTCCCGCCCGAGCGGCCGGTCCGCGAGCCACACCCCCGTGACCAGGGCATCCTCGCCGGTTTGCGCGTCCTGGAGACCAAAGTCCCAGTCCTCGTCCACGAACCCCTTGGTCACTATGGAGCGCGCCTCGGCGATCATAGTGCGGTGGTAGAACACGGTCGTCATCGCATCACCCGTCGCGGTGTGGCTCCGCTGGAATGGGTTACGACAGAAAGATGTCCCATCGGCTGGGCAATTGCACCCCGCCCCTCGCCGGCGCCCTGGCGGGTCGTGCGCCGCGGCGGTGATATTTCCTGACGCGGGCGCAGTTGTGACGGGCGCACCGCGGTGCCAAACGGGGGGCGAGAATGGCTGAAGATCTCATTGGGTCGGTGACGCACTTCTTCAAGGGACCCAGCGTCGCAGTGGTCAAGGTGACCGAAGGGGAGGTCGCGGTCGGTGACGAGATCCACTTCGTCGGCCACACGACGGATTTCACCGAGCGCGTGACGTCGATGGAGGTGGACCACAAGAAGGTCGAGCGGGCCGCCGTGGGAGACGAGATCGCGATCCAGGTGGTGGACCGCGCACGCCCACACGACCAGGTCTACAAGGTTATCGCCGAGTAGGGAGAGCGGGCCCGGCCAGGGCCTGCGTGACTGCAGTTAGCCGGCCTCCCACGAGCGTCCGGCCCGGTCCGGGGCCGGGGCGCCGCCCGAGCGCCCACCGCAGTGCAACGCATATCCGTGCTGGATTGTATAGCAGATGGACCCCGGTTCCACCCCCCGAGGCGGAGGTGGCGCGCGGGGTCCCGACACCGACCAACCGGGGGGTGAGCTGTGAAGAGGATGATGATTCTGGTCGCCGCGGCGGCGCTGGGCCTGTCGGCTGCCGCGCAGGCGCAGACGGCGGCCGATTCTGCCGGCGTCCGGCAGGCGGCCCTGGATTACATCGAGGGCTGGTACGCGGGCGACGCCGGGCGGATGGAGCGGGCGCTCCATCCGGAGCTGTCCAAGCGCATCGTTGGCGTCAACCCGCAGACCGGGGATACGGGGCTCCGGAACATGACGGCGGAGCAGCTGATTCAGGCCACCGCGGCCGGTTACGGAACGCGCACTCCGCCGGACCAGGTGCGCACCGAAGTGACCATCCTCGACATCTACGAGGGGACTGCGTCGGCGCGGGTGGACGCGAGCGACTGGATCGATTACATGCACCTCGCCGAGTGGAAGGGCGAGTGGAAGATCATCAACGTGCTGTGGCAGGTGCGCCCCGAGGCGCGGCAGCAATAGGGAGCAATGGCGTAGCGATACGCAGGGAAGGGAGGGATCATGAGGAAGCAGACATTGGCCGTGCTCGCGGTCGTGGCGATCGGGGCACTGTTCGCCAGCCAGGTCGAGGCGCAGTCGAAGTCCATCGGGCTCGGCTTGAGGGGCGGCCTCAACCTGTCCACGGTGAGCTGGAGCCCGCCGCCTCCGGGGGAAGAGATCAACTCGAAGACCGGGTTCCACGCCGGCGTAGTGGTGGCGCTGGACCTGCACGAGTACTTCGGGATCGAGATCGACGGGCTGTACACGCAGCAGGGGTTCAACTCCATCTCGACGGGCGTCGATGCCAACTTGAATGGGGCGTACATACAGGTCCCGCTCATGGTCAAGGGCAGGTACCCGGTGGGCTCCTCGGTGGCGATCCGGATCATGGGAGGCCCGGCTATCGAGTTCGAGGTCGGGTGCACCATCTCCGGGACCGTGGGTGGAATCGAAGCATCGTTCGACTGCGACGACCCGCTCGTAGTGGTCGAGCGCAAGAAGACCCTGTGGAGCCTGATGTTCGGTGGCGGGCTCGGGATCAACGCGGGGCCCGCAACGGTCTTCCTGGACGTGCTCTACGACCTGGGGCTCACGAACTTGGCATTGGACTCTCCGGACGAGACCGTGAAGAGCCGTACCTGGATGTTCTCGGCCGGCTTCACGTATCCGGTCGCGATACTGCAGTAGCAAGACACCTGGGAGAGCCTACCCCAGCCTGCCGAGGCGCTCCTCGAGCTCCTGCGCCGATCCGATGCGGTCCTCGCGTCGCTTGGCCAGGAGCTCGAGTACGAGGGCCGAAAGTGTCTCGGGCACCTCCGCATTGAGCTCGGTCGGCGTGGGGGGCGTCTCGTTCAGCACCTTCGCGATCAGGGCGACCGGCGTGCTGGCCGTGAACGGCAGCTTCCCGGTGAGGCACTCGTACAGCACCACTCCGACCGCCCAGAGGTCGCTGCGCGGGTCGAGATCTGCGTCGGTCAGCAGTTGCTCCGGAGACATATAGGCGGGTGTGCCCACAACCAGGCCGGTCTCTGTGATGCCGCTGGTGCGCTCCGCCAGCCGCGCCACGCCGAAGTCCATCACCTTGAGCACGCCGTCGCCGTCCAACAGCAGGTTCTGCGGCTTGATGTCGCGGTGTATGACGCCCTGCTCGTGCGCCACCGCCAGGGCCGCGGCCAGCTGGGTCGCGATAGCCATCGTAGGCGACACCCCGAGCCGCCCGCGGGTGTTCAGCAGGTCCCGCACGGTGACGCCCTCGACGTACTCCATCGTGAGGTAGTAGACGCCCTGCCACTCGCCGAAGTCGTGCGTGCGGACGACGTTGCGGTGCGAGATCCTGCGGGCCAGGCGTATCTCGTCCTTGAACCGCTCCACCGCGGTGTCGTCGACCACGAGCTCGGGCTTCACCGTCTTGATCGCGACCTCCTCGTCCAGCTCGAGGTCCTTCGTGCGATAGACCATGCCCATCGCGCCGGCGCCAACGGTCTCGATCACTTCATAGCGGCCGGCGAACCGCTTCCCGGTGCCGAGGCTGGCGAAGTCGAGTTCCGCGCCGCTGGGGCGCTTGGCGCCGCGCGCCGCCGAGACCTCCGCCTTGAGATCGTCGATCCGCCGGCGCAGCCTCTCCTCGCGCGAGCGTACCTCGGCCGCCATGCCGTCGAATACGCGTGCCAGCCGCCCGAGTTCGTCGCTCCGGCTCGCCACCTCGGCCAGCGTACCTGATTCGTAACTGCCGGTTTCGACCGCGGTGGCCGCCTCGATCACCCGGCCCACCTGCTTGAGGTACTCGACCTCCTTGTCGCGCAGGCGCTTCTTCTCCAGGCACGCCCTGATGCGGGCGCGCAGCAACACGGGATCGAAGGGTTTGGGGAGGTAGTCCTCCGCGCCCCGCTCGATGCAGCTCGCCATCTTCTCGAGCTCGTCGAGGGCGGAGATCATGACCACGGGAATGTCCCGCGTGGCCGGCGACTCCTTGAGCCGTCCGAGAACCTCGTATCCGTCGATGCCCGGCATCAGCATGTCGAGCAGAACGAGGTCGTAGGGCTGCCGGGCGATCATCTCGAGTGCGGCGTGGCCGTCTTCCGCGCAGTCCGCGGCGTAGCCCTCGCGCTGGAGCCGCCTGCGCAGCAGTTCGCGGTTGTCCTCGACGTCGTCCACGACCAGAATCCGCGCCTGGGCATCCTCCGAGCCACTCGGCGCCGCCGCAGCCTCCTTCGTCCCGGCGGGCGCGGACGCCGGCGCGCTCACCAATCGTCCGGCGGCGTTCAGGATCCTCTTGAGGTCGGCGACGAACTCGTCCCCCGCATCGGCGCCGTCGCCTACGAGCGGTGTGAGCGCCCGGAGAATGCGCTGCTGCGGCTCGCGTAGCGACTCGTATAGCGCGGCGACATCGCCCTGCGCGACCTCGGTGCGGCCGGCCGGAAGTGAGACACTGACCAGCGAGAGCACGTCTCGTGCGGCGCCAACCGCTTCCTCGAGTGCGGTGCGGCGCTCGGAGCGGTCGGGTCCGAGATCCTCGAGCAGCATCTCGGCGTAACCCATGATGTGATTGACCGGCGTGCGCAGCTCGTGCCGCAGCCCGCTGACCGCGTCACGAGAGAGCGGAGCGCCGGGATCCACGCCAACGGTCACGGGCTGTTCTCCAGCAGGGCATTGATCTTGGACAACAGACGGTCCAGCTCGATCGGCTTCGTGTCATAGTCGTCGCAGCCGGCCTCGAGCGCCTTCTCCCGATCGCCCGCCATGGCGTGTGCGGTGAGGGCAACGATCGGCGTGCGCTCGGTGTCGGGCGCGGCGCGCAGCTGCCGCGTCGCCTCCCAGCCGTCGATCTCCGGCAGGCTCATGTCCATCAGGATGAGGTCGTATTCGCCTGTCTTGGCCATCTCCACGCCTTCCCGCCCGTCCACGGCCGTCTCGACCTCGAACCCCTTGCGCGTGAGGCGGCGCGACAGCATGTCGCGGTTCATTTCGTTGTCCTCGACCAAGAGGATCCTTGCCATCGCACTCCTCCCTCTACGTCGCCGGCACGGCCTCTACGGCCGCCGGCAAGCGGATTGTGAATGTCGAGCCCTCTCCGAGCGCACTGACTACCTGCACATCTCCCCCCATCATGTCGCAGAAGCTGCGGGTGATTGCGAGCCCCAGTCCGGTCCCCCCGTACTTGCTGGTCGTGGACGCCTCGGCCTGCGAGAACGCCTCGAACAGCCGGTCCATCTGCTCGGGGGTCATGCCGATCCCGGTATCGGTGACGGAAAACGTGACGATCTCCCGCCCGCCGTCCTCCCCGCGCTCGGCCGCCAGAGTGATCTTGCCGTTCTCCGTGAACTTGCACGCGTTGGACAGCAGGTTCAGCAGCATCTGTCGAACCTTGGTCAGGTCGGCGCGCATGATTCCCAGGCTGTCGGCCCGCTCGACCTGCAGTCGGTTGGAGTTCTTGTCCACGAGGGGGCGCACGGTCGTCACCACGTCATCGAGCATCGCGTTCGCATCGAAGTCCTCCAGGTGCAGCTCCATCCGGCCTGCCTCGATCTTGGAGAGATCCAGGACGTTGTTGATCAGGGAGAGCAGGTGCCGGCCGGCGGTGTGGATCTTCTGCAAATCCCCGCCGAACTCGGCGTGTCCCAGGTCCTCCGCCTCCTCCTGCAGCATCTCGCTGTAGCCGATGATCGCATTGAGCGGGGTCCTGAGCTCGTGACTCATGCTGGCCAGGAACTGGCTCTTGGCGTTGTTGGCGGATTCCGCTTGCTGGCGCGCCCTGAGCAGCTCGGTGATGTCGTGGTACAGGCCCATGAGTCCCACGCGCTCGCCGTCCACCATCACGGGAACCCCGAGCACCTCCACATCCACCAGTGTCCCGTCCTTGCGGCGCCGTCGGCCGATTCCGTGGACCGCGCGATCCAGCGCTTCCCGCGTGTACTGCTCCGCCTCCGAGCGTGTGGCTTCGGTCGTGATCAGCTCGTCCAGGTTCCGCCCGACCGCCTCGCTGCTGGAGTAGCCGAACAGCCTCTCGAAGTTGGGATTGCAGCTGACGATGCGGTATTCGCGGTCGAGCGTGACGATGGCCACCGGGCTGTTCTGGAGCAGCTCCTCGAAATACTGCTTCTGGCGCTGCGCCTCGGTGTAGAGCCGGGCGTTCTCGATCGCGACCGCCGCCTGCGGCGCGAACAGGTTGAGCAGGCGCATGTCCTCGGGGCCGAACACGCGCGCCGGATCCGAGTGTACGGTGGCGATGGCCCCCACGAGCCTGCGCCCGATCAGGAGCGGGGCGGCCATCACGGAGTGAATCGTGACGTCCGAGTACTTGGTCGAGCGGCCCAGCCACTCAGCGTATGATGGGATGATGATTGGCTCGTGCGTCCGGGCAACGGTTCCCATCGCTCCCTCGCCCGGCTTGAGCCGCGTGCCCGTGGAGTCCTTGCCGATGTCCTGGCTCGCGACCACGACGAGCTCCTGTGCCTGCTCCTCGTATATCGCGACCTCGCCGCCCGTCACGCCCAACAGGCTCACAGCCCGCTCCAGGACCGCCTGCAGCACGCGCGACAGCTCGAGCTCGGCCGAGAGGACGGCCATGGTGTCGAGCAGGGCCTTGTGCTCGTCAGCGCGTTGCCGCTCCGCGGTCAGGAGCCGGGCCCGGCCGATGGCGATGGCCGCCTGATTGGCCGCCGCCGCGAGGATCTCGAAATCCTCGTCGCCGAACGCATTCGGCTCGGCGCTCTCTACCACCAGCACGCCAATGGTCTGGCCGTCCACCCGGAGGGGCACGTCCAGCTCGGAGCCGGTGCTCAGGCTGGGGAGGTACTTGCTCTCTCGCGTGACGTCGGGCGTGTAGTGCAGCTCGCCGTCCAACAGGGCCTGCTCGCTGAGGCCTTCACCGCGGTGCACGCGCCAGTCCGGCGGCACGTCCGGCCAGCCGATGCTCGCCTGGAGCACGCGATCGCCGGACTCGGAGTCGAGCAGGAAGACGCCCAGGAAGTTGTACCCCAGGGCCTCGTCGTGGAGGCCGCTCACGACGGAGCGGTAGACCGCCTCCTCGTCCTGCGCGGCGGCGATCTCCGTGCTGAGGCGCAGCAGGGCGGCCTGCCGATGGGCAGCCGCGCTCTTGCCGGGCTTGGCGCGCGCGCGCGCGGTGGCGGAACGGGGCACGGCTAGTGGGCTCCCCGCTCAGGCACCACAGCCGGGAGGCGCACCGTGAATGTGGAGCCTCGGCCCTTCTCGCTCTCCACCGAGACGTCGCCTCCCATCAGCTGACAGAGACGCCTGGATATCGCGAGCCCCAGACCGGTACCGCCGTACTTGGTGCTCGTCGCCGCGTCCGCCTGAGAGAACGGCTTGAACAGTCGGGCCACCTGATCGGGAGTCATTCCGATTCCGGAGTCGCTCACGCGCAAGACGAGCCAGTCGCCATCGCCGCCGCCGTTGCTCTCGCGAGCGGCGTCAATCGTGATCACGCCCTCTTCGGTGAACTTGCTCGCGTTCGACACCAGGTTCAACAACACCTGCCTGACGCGCTTCGCGTCGGCGTGGATCGACCCGACGTCCTGCGAGCAGTCGACCTCGAGCCGGTTGGCATTGTTCTCGATCAGCGGGTGCACCGTTGTGGCCACGTCGTTGATCGTCTCGCACACGCCGAACGTCTCCAGGTCCAGCTCCATCCTGCCAGCCTCGATCTTGGAGAGATCGAGGATGTCGTTGATCAGGGAGAGCAAGTGGCGCCCGGCGGCGCGGATCTTCTGCAGGTCCGACGCTGATTCCTCGTCGCCCCCCTCCTCGGCGTCCTCCAGCAGCATCTCGCTGTAGCCGATGATGGCGTTGAGCGGGGTCCTGAGCTCGTGGCTCGTGTTGGCGAGGAAGCGGCTCTTCGAGTGGCTGGCCTCCTCGGCTGTGCGTCGCGCGTCGAGGAGCTCCGTGATGTCGTGGTACATGGCCATCATTCCGACGCGCGCGCCGCCAACGATGACCGGGATCGAGAACACCTCCACGTCCACGAGCGAGCCGTCCTTGCGGCGTCGCTGCCCAACGCCGGTCGTCCTGCGGCCGGCGAGCATCTGCTCGGAGTAGGCTTCGGCCTCGGCGCGGGTCTCCTCGGTCGTGACCAGCTCGTCGAGGTTGCGGCCGATCACCTCCTCCGCGCCGTACCCGAACAGCTTCTCGAACGCCGGGTTGCAGGAGGTGATGTTAACGTCGAGGTCCAGGTTCACGATCGCGACCGGATTGTTCAGCACTATGTCTTCGACGTACCGCTGGGCGGTGGAGAACAGGCGGGCGTTCTCGATCGCGATCGCGGCCTGGGGAGCGAACAGCTGGAGGAGCCGGAGATCCTCGGGACCGAACTCCCGGTCGGGATCCGAGTGCACCGCGGCGATCGCACCCACCAGCCTGCTGCCGATCAGGAGCGGCGCCACCATTACGGTCTGCACGGTACTCTGGGCGTATTGGGACGAGCGGCCGCCCCATTCCTGGTAGCGAGGGATGATCAGGGGTTCGTGGGTCTGCGCCACCTGACCCATCGCCCCCTCCCCCAGGGCCATGCGGTTTCCAACGGCGTCCCAACCCATGTTGTGGCTCGCTGCTATCACGAGGTCCTCCGCGGCCTCGTCGTACGTAGCCACCTCCGCTCCCGTGACACCGAGCAACGCGGCCGCGCGCTCGAGCACGCGCTGCAGTACCTTCGCGAGCTCCAATTCACCGGAGAGGTCCTGCATCGTGTCGAGCAGGGCTTTCTGTTCCCCGGCGCGCCGCCGCTCCGCGGCGAACAGGCGGGCATTCTCGATCGCGATGGCCGCCTGTGCCGCAAACAAGTTCAGCAGTCGGAGGTCGGCCTCACCGAACTTGCGAGAGGGGTCCGAGTGGACGCTCGCAATCGCGCCCACCAGCCTGGCGCCTATGAGCAGCGGTACGACCATGACCGTCTGCACGGTGTCGTGCGTGTATTGCGGGGAGCGCCCCTCCCACACCTGGTAGTTGGGGATGATCAGTGGCTCGTGAGTGAGAGCGACATGACCCATTGCTCCCTCGCCGAGGTTCATATGCGCGCCCGTGGAGTCCTCACCCAGGTTGTGGCTCGCCACGATCACGAGCTGCTCGACGGCATCGTCGAATACGGCGAGCTCGCCGCCCGTGACGCCGAGGAGCGATACCGCTCGCCCCAGCACCGCCTGGAGCAGCTTGTCCAGTTCCAATTCGCCGGATAGATCGGCGAGCGTGTCGAGCAGGGCCCGCTGCTCGCTGATTCGCGTCCGCTCGGATTCGAGCAGCCTGGCCCGTCCGATTGCTATGCTGGCCTGGTTGGCGGCCGCCCCCAGGATCTCGAGGTCACCCTTGTCGAATGCCCTGCTGCGCTCGCGCTGCACCACGAGCTCTCCGATGGCGCTCTGCCCAACCTGCAGGGGGAGCTTCAGCTCGGAGACCTGGCCGTCCCCGGCGCCGAACCTCCCTGCGCTGGCCCGCAGCGCGGGCGAGAACGAATCGGAGCCCGCCAGGAAGAGACCCACTCCTTCGAAGCCGAACTCAACGCGGCACAGTCCCTCCACCACGCTGCGACAGACCTCGGTCTCGTCTTGCGCCTCGGCGATGCGAGTGCTCAGGCCGAGCAGCGCGGACCGCATCTTGGCCGGAGAGGTGTTCCCCCCGGTCACTACTCTCCCGAGCTGTTTGGGGTCGCTCACGGCCTCACCCCCGCCGAGTGCGCCGCTACGAGCTCGCGCACCTCCGCCAGCAGCTGCTCCCTGCCGTACGTCCCCTTCTCCACTATCCGCTCCACGCCGCCGTTGAGACGGCGCCGGTCCTGCTCC
>JAUVTI010000230.1 GCA_030601605.1 Gemmatimonadales bacterium | reverse complement strand
CGACACCCAGGAATCCCTGGAGGCGGCCCTCAAGGGCGAAGTCCTGCGCATGTACCAGGAGGTCGCCGACAACCCCGATTCCGAGTTCCGCTTCTTTCACGGCAGGGAAGCGGCGCAGATGTTCGACTACTCGCCCGAGTGGCTCGACCGCGCTCCGCCGGGTGCGGTTGCCTCGTTCGCCGGAGTGGGAAACCCCCACGAGCGCAGCGACGTGCAGCCCGGCGAAACCGTGCTGGACCTGGGAAGCGGCGCGGGGCTCGACAGCATCATCGCGTCGTGGCAGGCGGGCTCGAGCGGCAGCGTCATCGGCGTGGATCTCAACCCATCCATGTGCCTCAAGGCGCAGGCGCACGCGGCGGCCTCCGGGACCACGATGGAGTGCCACGAGGGGAGGATGGAGGAGATCCCCCTCTCCGACGCGAGCGTGGACGTCGTGATCTCGAACGGCGTGATCAACCTGTCGTTCCGAAAGCGGAAGGTGATTCAGGAGATCTTCCGCATCCTGAAGCCCGGCGGTCGCATCTCGTTCACCGACATAGTGAGCGCCAAGCAGCTCTCGCAGGCCATTGTGAATGACCCAAAACTATGGGCCAGTTGAATCGGAGGCGCTCTCCCGGAGGGAGAGATGTTCAGGCTGCTCGAGGAGACGGGCTTCAAGCGTGTGCGCTCCGCCGTCGTGTCGGGATTCCGTTTCCGCAACGACTCGACGCGTGACGCGGCCGAGTCCTACGGAGTGAAGGCGGTGCTAATCACCGCCCGAAGACCTGAAGCGAACTGAGCGGGGTAACAAGAGCCCCGAGCACCTGACGGCGCTCGGGGCCCTCTGCTCGAGACCTGCTCTATCGTCCTACCCGATCAGCTGGGCCACAGCCAACCGAACGTCCCCGCAGTGAACAGCGCGTAGACGAGACCGTCGAACGTGTTCTTGATCGTCGTGCTCCAGGGCCGGTGGTACCAGATGGACGCCTGCCACCCTGCCACCGTGTAGGCGATGAATGCCGTGGCGCCCGCGAACCGGAACACCGTCAAATAGTGCTCGCCGGGCTCAAGCGCACGGCCCGCGATGTATGCCGCGAAGATGCTGACCACGATGGAGTAGACGAACCACAGGATCAGGCTCTTGGTCATCCCGGGCATGCCGTTGGGCAGGACTGTCATGAGCGCGACCGGCCCCTTCTTCACCTTCTCCTGAAACTCGGGCGACTTCGTCTCCTCGAGGCCGCCGGCGTGCGGCATGTGGTAGTCGCCCGGCGGGATGTTGAACGGCCTGAGCGCGTCCATCACTCCGTCCTCGGACGGCAGCTTGGCCCAATCGGTGCGGTGGTAGGGGAGGACCATGTGGATGATGGAGCTGACGATGAATACGAACACCGCCGACAGCAGGATCGGGAGCCACAACGACAATATCGGGACCATCGGTGCCTCCTGGTACACGGGACGTGGGGAGGAGCCTAATGTGGCCCAAAGGGGATGGTTGCGCTAGGGATTCTGCCCCCGTGGCCTCGCGCCGGTGTCAGCCGCTCGGTTCGCGCTTCCTGGTCGAGAGCTTGAACGGCAGGTAGGCCGGGCAGAAGCTCACGAAGCTCGTGAGCAGGAAGACGACCGCGAACACTCCGAGCACGATCGCGAGGGTGCCGCTGATGACGTTGAGGAAGTACAGAACGCCGACGGCAACGGCGAGCAGCGCCCGGATGGTGCGATCCGCGGTACCCATGTTCTTCTGCATGTGATCACCCTCTGTTTATGGAAGGAGGTAATCTGGGTCCGACGCTACTCCTCGTCCAGGTACTCTTAGGGTCTCATGCCGCTGGACAGCACCCGACCAGTGCGGCATTTATGTGGAGCCCTAGTCCTAATCCTTCACCGACGCGCCCATAGATGACCGAGTCCTTCGAGCGCCTGCGCACTGCCCTCGCCGACCGCTGCCAACTCCAGCGGGAAGTCGGCGCGGGTGGCATGGCCACCGTTTACCGCGCGGACGACCCGCGCGCCGGCCGTCCGGTGGCCGTGCAGGTGCTGCGGCCCGAAATCGCCTCCGCGCTGGGTCCCGAGCGCTTCCTGCGCGAGATCCGCATCACCGCCCGGCTCAACCACCCCAGGGTGCTGCCGCTGCTCGACTCGGGTCAGGCCGATGGGCAGCTGTTCTACGTGATGCCGTACGTGGAGGGCGAGTCGCTGCGCGACCGGCTCCAGCGCGATGGTCAGCTTCCGTTGGAGGACGCGCTCGCGATTGCACGGGCGGTGGGGCAGGCGCTGGCGTACGCTCACAGCTTCGACACCGTCCACCGCGACATCAAGCCGGAGAACATTCTGCTCTCGTCGGGTGAGGCCGTCGTAGCGGACTTCGGCATCGCGCGCGCGATCCGCGAGGCGGGCGGGACCACGCTCACGGAGCGCGGAATGGCCGTGGGCACGGTCGTCTACATGAGTCCCGAACAGGCGGCGGGCGATCGGATGGTAGACGGTCGCAGCGACGTGTACGCCCTCGGGTGCGTGCTCTACGAGATGCTCGCCGGCGAGCCGCCCTACACCGGCCCCTCGATGCAGGCCATTACCGCGAAGAAGCTCACCGAGCCGGTACCGAATCTCCTGACCGTCCGCGACACGGTACCGCCTCCGGTAGAGTCCGTGATCCGCAAGGCGCTGGCGCGCGCTCCTGCCGACCGCTACCAGACGGCGCAGCAGTTCGTGGATGCGCTCTCCCTGGCGACGACTCCGGCAGAGGGTATGGTGATCTCCGCGCCGGATCTGACCACGGGACCGCTGCCTGTTGAGCGTGGTTGGCGTGGCGCTCTTCCGTGGGCCGTGGTGGCGGTGCTCGTCGT
>JAUVTI010000023.1 GCA_030601605.1 Gemmatimonadales bacterium | reverse complement strand
CACCGGCGTTTATCGTGAGGAACATCCGGGGCTGCGCTCGCTCCTGAGCAGCTAGCCTTGGCGCAGCGGTCAGCGCCGCAAGCAGCACCAGAGCCGCAGTGGCCGACCTGAAGGACCTCGCTCTATTCGGCACCGTCGTATTCCGCATATAGGTGTGGTTCCTCGTGCACGCGCACCTGCTCCAGGCGAACTCCCTCGGGCAGGTGCGGCGCGATCCGGTTCCAGATATGGACGGCCAGGGCCTCCACGGTGGGAACCTCCTTGCCGAAGGCAAATTCCGGCACGTCGTGGTTCAGGTGCCGGTGATCCAACCTGTCGGAGATCTCCTGCTGCAATACCCGGTCGAAGGCGCCCAGGTCCATGACCATGGAGGTCTCGGGGTGCGGTGTTCCGGCCACTGTAACTGCGCATTCATAGCGGTGACCGTGTCCGTGCTCGTTGGCGCAAGCGCCGAACACTTCCCGATTCCGCTCCGCCGACCACTCCGGCCGGTGGTAGCGGTGTGCCGCACTGAAAGCGACGACGCGGGTGAGCCGCACGGTGGACATTGGCAGAATCTAGCTCCGATTCAGAAGACCCGCACGGCCATCGCCTTGAACGAGAGCACGACCTCGGTGCCTATGTGCAGACCGAGCTGATCGAGAGCTCCGCGCGTGATGCGCACGGCGAGGTCTACGCCTACGTCCACGAGGAGCGTCACCCCGCCGCGGCCGTCGTCGCCGACCCGCGTGACCTTGCCGCGGAACTCGTTGCGCGCGCTGGACTGCAGCGGCGCCAGGCTCACCAGGATCTCGTCCGGGGGGATCGCAATGGTGGCGGTCCCCGACTTCTCCGTCACGACCAGAATCTGGAGCGGCCCGACCGAAGCCGGCTTGGGGCCGTCGCCCTCCGGCAGCACGGTTCGGAACAGGTTCTCGGGGGTGACCGGGGATGCGCGGCCGTCGGCCAGCGCGATCAGCGTGTCGGACCAGCGGTATGCGTCCTCCAGCTGGTGCGACGCGAAGCACAGTGCGGCGCCGCGCGCGCGCTCCTCTTCCAGCGTCTGATAGAGCTGGGAGATGGCGGCGCGGTCGGCCACTCCGGCCGGCTCGTCGAGCAGCAGCACGTCCGGCTCGAGTGCGACGGCGCGCGCCACGGCCACCCGCTGCGTCTCCCCGGCGCTGAGGTCGGTGGCCTCGCGCTCAGCAAGGTCCGCCACCTGGAGCCGCTCCAGCGCCGCTCCGGCGCGGCGCTCGGCCTCGCGTCCCCGCGCGCCATGCAGCGACAGGGCATAGAGCAGGTTGTGCTGCACGGTGCCGCGGAACAGGTACGGGTGCTGCTCCACCAGTGTCACCCGGCGGCGCGCGTCCCGTCGCTGCGCCGCCGTACGGATGATCGTGCCGTCCAGACTCAGCGAGCCGGCCACGGGCCGCTCCACGAAAGCGAGGAGGCGCAGCAGCGTGCTCTTGCCGGAGCCGTTGGGGCCAACGAGGGCCGTCGCGTTGCCGGCCTCCAGCTCGATCGCGTCGATCGAGAGGACGAGCCGCTTCCCGTATGCGTGCTCGAGCCCGGCGGCGCTAAGCATCGCCCCGGCCCTGGAACAGCTGCAGCAGTACGTTCACCGTCAGGGCGAGAGCCAGGAGCACCAGCCCCAGCGCCACGGCGAGAGCGAAATCGCCCTGAGATGTCGCGAGCGCCACCGCCGTGGTGAGCGTGCGCGTGTAGTGGCGGATGTTGCCGCCCACGATCATCGCCGCGCCAACTTCGGCCAGCACCCTGCCGAACGCCACGACGACCGCTGCGAGAAGTGCGAATCTGGCGGCGCGTGCGACAGCCAGATGCGCGCCGAGGGGTCCCGCTCCCAGGGTCAGTGCTGTGCGCCGCACTCTGGGATCGATGCCCTGTACGGCCGCGGCGGTGAGCGCCGCCGCTATCGGCGCGGCCAGCACCACCTCGGCGATCACTATGGCCCACCACGTGTAGAGGATTCCGGCGCCGCCGAACGGTCCCTGCCTGGCGAACATTCCCCAGATCAGCACGCCGACCACCACGGTGGGGAAGGCGAGCATCGTGTTGAGCACGGTTATGGCTGCGCGCCGGCCCCAGAAGCGGGTGGTCCCGACCATGAAGCCGACGGGGACGCCGATGCCACAGGCGAGGAGGGTGGAGATGCCGGCGACGCGCAGCGACAGCAGAGTGATGTCTAGTACTTCGGTGTCGCCACCCGCGATCAGCTCGAAGCCGCGCTTCAGGCCGTCAGCGAAGAACTCCAAGAGCTACTTCATCCGGATCGCGTACCCCACCGAGATGAGCACTTGTGGGTTGGCGGTCCACTCCGACTCCCCGGTGGTCAGGGGATTCAGCGTGGGTGGGACGTCCTCGGTCGGGAAGAAGAAGGACTCGGGGTACTTGAGCTGCCAGAACACGTCCCTGAACTCGAAGCGCAGCGCGATGCGCGAGCCGAGATGCCAGCGGGTGCCGACTACGAAGCCGGCCGTGAACTTGGTGTTGAACTCGAACCCGCTCAGAGAGTCCTCCGGAACGTCTCCGCCGAATGCCAGCCCGAGCGTTCCACCGAAGTAGGGCGCGAACCCCCTCCAGGTCTTGGCTCCCGTCAGGACCAGACCTATGGAAGACTCCAGCATGAAGACGCTGTTCGGGGCCGTGCCCAGAAAACGCTCGTCGAGGGGAGCCTCGGGGTCTATGAGATTGCGCTGCAGATTGGCGTATGTGGCGGAGAATCCGAGCATGGCCGGTCCGCCGATCAGCCAGTCCACCCGGGCGCCCATGAGGGGGCCGTCGTGCGGGCCCACACCCACCTGGCCGCCGGATCCCCAGGAGTATCCACCGGTGGCGGAGAGCAGCCACTTGGCGCGAACGTCACGGTACGGCGAGGACTCGGGCGGGTGTCCCACCTGAGCGGCGGCGACAGTCGGCCAAACGAGCAGCAGGGCGGCGCAGGCCGCCCTGAATGAGTACACTACACCGGTACGTGCGAGGTTTGACATCGACCCAGGTGACTCCTACAATGCCCTCGGGAATCCAGGATGAGGCAATCTAGCCACCTCCTACCGGCGCTTCCAGCCTGCGCAGCACTCCTGGTCCTGACTCTGGGGCCGGGGGCGGCTCTGCTATCGGCACAGCAGGAGTTTCGAGTCCTCCGCACCGAGAACTTCCGGCGGGAGCCGTCGGGGCGCGCGGCGCTCCTGGCGACAGTGAACGCCGGTGTGGAGCTCCCCGCGGATTCGGTTACGGACCAGTGGGTGCAGTTGGTGCTCGAGGGCTGGGTCTGGGCGCAGTCCCTGGCTCCCACGAGCCAGCCGGGGTTCGACGTGAGGGTGAGTCCGGGCCGGGGCGAGAACCTGCGGGCGGCCCCCAACGGCAGCATTCTGGGCCGGCTCTCGGAGGGATGCCTGCTCGTGGAGCTGGATCGGGAACCTGGATGGGTCCGCGTCCGTAGGGTTGCATGGATGTTCCGGGGCTCCGTGGAGCCGGTCGGAGCGGCGGCGCGAGCTGCTGCGCCGGTAGCGGCCACCAGCTCGGCCCAGATCGGGCTCGATTGGGCGGTTACCGCCGACCAGGCCCCGCTCTATCGGACGCCGGACGGGGACACGACCGGCTCGCTCGCGCCGGACGCTTCGGTCCGCGTCCTGGCCCGCTCCGGAGAGTGGGTGCGGGTCCAGACCGAGGGGTGGGTGCGCGAGAGCGACCTCAAGCCGTCCTCCCCTGGCGTGCTGGTGGGGGTGAGCGGTGCCGAGGTGCGGTCCAACCCGCGGGAGTTCGAGGGCGCGGTGCTCCAGTGGGTCGTGCAGTACATCGCGATCCAGAGGGCGGACGAGCTGCGCCGTGAGATCCCCGTGGGGCAGCGCTACGTGTTGGCGCGCGGGCCGCTGCCCGAGGCCGGGTTCGTCTACATAGTGCTCGACGACGCCCAGCTCACGGAGATCGAACGCCTCGAGCCGCTCACGGAGCTGGTGATCATCGGGCGAGTCAGGACGGCGCGGTCACAGTACCTGGGGAACCCGGTACTGGATCTGATCGACCTCGCGGTCCGGAAGTAGAGAGGGAGCAGTCATGAACGACAATCTGAAATCGAAGATCGTGCGCCGGCTCGACGACCTGCCGGACGAATTGGGCCGGCAGGTGCTGGACTACCTCGACTTCCTGGAGTCGAAGTACAACCTGAGCCGCCGCGCGCCGTCCACAGTGCAGCGACTGGCGGAGAACATCGAGGACAGGATCGGGATCGGGAGCGTCACGGACATGGCCACGAAGGGAGCGGCCCAGGTCGCGGAGGCAGCCAGCAAGATGATGGAGGGACTGGCCGCCGCCGGGCGCGTGGTGGCGGACGAACTGACCGCGGCGCCGTCCAAGGACGGTGAGGAGGCTGAGGACGGTGAGGAACAGGCCGGGGCCGCCCCCACCGACGAGAAGGACGAGAAGGACGAGAAGGAGGAAGCCGGGGACGCTTGACCGGCGCACGGGGGGGCGCGTAACTTCCTTCATGGTACGAGCAATCGAACGGCACACGACCCGCCCAGCGCCTCCGGCGCGGCGGGTCTCTGCGTATTGGGAGGTTTCGTGAGCGGCTTGCGTCCCGGCTACGCCCTGACATTCGACGACGTGCTGCTAGTGCCGCGCCACGCCACGGTGCATCCCAAGGACGTGAAGGTGAACACGATGTTCACCCGCGGCATCGCGCTCAACATCCCGTTCGTCTCGGCGGCAATGGACACGGTGACCGAGGCGGAGATGGCCATCGCCATTGCGCGGGCCGGCGGGATCGGCGTCATCCACAAGAACATGCCGATCGATCGCCAGGCCGCCGAGGTGGACCGGGTGAAGCGGTCCGAGAGCGGCATGATCCTCAACCCGATCACGCTGGGGCCGGATCGCTTGATCCGCGAGGCCAGTGAGCTGATGGCGCGGTTCAAGATCTCCGGCGTTCCGATCGTGGACGGCGGCGGCAAGCTGGTCGGCATCATCACGAACCGCGACCTGCAGTTCGAGCGCAACCTCGACCGGCCGATCCAGGAGGCGATGACCAAGGACAACCTCATCACGGGGCCGGTTGGCACCACCCTCGACGAGGCCGAGCGCATTCTGGGCAAGCACCGCATCGAGAAGCTGCCGGTGGTGGACGACAACGGTGTGCTGAAGGGGCTCATCACCGTCAAGGACATCCACAAGCGGCGCCAGTTCCCGGACGCGAACAAGGACGAGCACGGCCGTCTGTGCGTTGCGGCGGCCGTGGGCGTCGGCCCGGACACCAAAGCCCGGGCGGGCGAGCTGGTCAATGCCGGAGTGGACGCGGTCGTGGTGGATTCGGCGCACGGACACTCAGAGGGAGTGCTCCAGACGGTGGCCATGCTGCGCGAGGCGTTCCCGGAGACCCAGCTCGTGGGCGGCAACGTGGCGACGCTGGACGGCGCCAAGGCGCTGGTGGAGCGCGGTGTGGACGCGGTGAAGGTGGGAATCGGCCCCGGCTCGATCTGTACGACCCGCGTGGTGACCGGTGTCGGGGTGCCGCAGATAACGGCCATCGTGGATGCGGTGCGCGGCAGCGGCGACGTCCCGATCATCGCCGACGGGGGCATCAAGTACTCGGGCGACGCGGTCAAGGCGCTCGCGACCGGGGCGGCGAGCGTGATGCTCGGCTCCATGCTGGCCGGCACCGAGGAGAGCCCCGGCGAGAGCTTCCTGCTCGAGGGCCGCCGCTTCAAGACGGTGCGGGGCATGGGCTCGATCACCGCGATGCAGGAGGGATCGGCCGACCGCTACTTCCAGGAAGGCGAGATCTCGGCGCAGAAGCTCGTCCCTGCGGGTATCGAGGGCCGGGTACCGTACCGCGGGCCAGTCGGCGACGTGCTGTTCCAGGTCGTGGGCGGCGTGCGCAGCGGAATGGGCTACTGCGGCTGCGAGACCCTGGACCAGCTGCGATGCGAGACCGAGTTCACGCAGGTGACTGCCGCCGGACTGCGCGAGTCGCACCCGCACGACGTGGTGATCACGCGCGAGGCGCCCAACTACTCGATCTAGCGCCCGCCTGTCTCTGGCGTAGCATGCAAAGCGCCCGGACCCCATTGGGATCCGGGCGCCTTTCGTTTCGAGCCGCCGCGGTCTAGCCCCAGGGCTTGCCCACACGCCCCTCCTGCCTCAGCCGCTTGTGCACCTCCCGGTTCTCGATCCACGGCTTGCGCTGGAAGTAGCTCTTGGTGAGCTCCACGACCTTCGGCGACAACAGGATCAGCGCCAGCAGGTTGGGCAGGATCACGATGCCCAGGAACAAGTCGCCCAGCGTCCATGCCACGGAGAGCGACAGGACCGCGCCCACGAAGTGCATGGCCACGAAAGCGAACTTGTAGGGCAACACCGCCCGGGTCCCGAACAGATAGTTGGCGCAGCGGTCGCCGTAGTAGCTCCAGGCGATCGCCGTCGAGATGGCGAACAGGAACACGCTGAGCACCACGATGAAGCGGCCGAAGTTGCCGGGGAGCCCCTTCTGGAACGCCAACATGGTGAGAGGTGCTCCGCTCTCGGCGGCCGCAGCGTGCAGCGAGGTGTACTCGGTACCGTCCGCGTGAACCGCACGGTCCTCCATTGGGTACACCGTACCGGTGAAGAGCTCGGTATGCTCCGCATCCGTGTACACGGGCTCGAGCGTCCCCTCGTGCCAGGCGATCCGCGCCGACCCGACGGCGGTCTCGACGTAGCGGCCGTCCTGGAGCACGATCTGGGCGGGGTCGTCGATCGAGTGATGCCCGCCCTCGATCTCGTAGGTCACGTAGGAGAGATCGCCGCCGGTCAGGTCGATCTCGGTGGGCACCCGGTCGTTCCACACGCCGGTCATGATGATCACCAGGCCGGTCATCGTGCAGATCACGATCGTGTCGATGAAGGGCTCCACCAGCGCCACGACGCCCTCGGAGACCGGCTCATCGGTCTTTGCCGCGGCGTGCGCGATGGGCGCCGAGCCCTGGCCCGCCTCGTTGGAGAACAGCCCGCGCTTCACGCCCCAGATCATGGTGAGCATGAACACGCCTATGCCCGTTCCGGCCACGCCCGCCGTCGGATTGAAAGCCTCGCGGAAGATGAGCCCCAACGTCGGAAAGAGTTGGTCGATGTTGAGGACGATGATGACGAGGGCGCCCGTCGCGTAGATGGCCGCCATGACCGGCGCCAGAATGCCGGTGACGCGGCCGATCCGACTGATGCCGCCGATGATGACCGTCGCCACGATCGATGCCGTGATGATGCCCGTGGCCCACACGGGGAATCCGAACGTCGTGTTCAGCGTGTCGGCCACGGTATTGGCCTGGATGGCGTTGCCCGTGAGAAACGCGGTGGTGCCGAGCATCAGAGCGAAGAACACGGCCAGCGGCTTCCACTTCGGGCCCAGCCCGCGCTCGATGTAGTACATGGGGCCGCCCGAGACCGAGCCCTCCCACTTGTGGGGATCGGCGTCCAGGTCCACCTGGCGGTAGTGCTGCGCCAGCGTCACCTCGGAGAACTTGGTGGCCATTCCCACCGCGGCCGTCACCCACATCCAGAACAGCGCTCCGGGCCCGCCCCAGTGAATTGCGAGCGCAACCCCAGCGATGTTGCCGATCCCCACCGTGGCCGACAGCGCCGTCGTGAGGGCCTGGAAGTGCGATACATCGCCGGGCTCGCTGGGGTCGTCGTACCTCCCGGACGTGACCGCGAACCCGTGCCCCAGCTTGCGGAGCTGCAGGAAACCCAGCCGAACGGTGAGGAAGACGCCGGTTCCCAGCAGCGCGACCACGACCCAGGGGATCTCGTACTCGCCGACTGGAATCCCTCTGTCCCAGATGTACACGGACAGCGTGTTTACGATTTGCTCGAGTATCTCCATGGCGCCTTCTGGCGGGTGAGAGGCCTGACATAATGGGCACAGGGTACGGGAGGCGGCAAGGCCTGAGTGGCGGGATGCCCGCGCGCACCGCTACAATGATACCGGAAGGGTACCGCGGAGGGCCCCAGAAGTGACTGATCATCCGACGGACCGCCTCGCCGTGAAGCCGGAGCGCCGGGCGGCCGCCGAGCAGGTGGCGGCGGCGCTCGAGCCCGGCATGCGGGTGGTTCTCACCACCCACGTGAACGCGGACGGCGACGGCACGGGGAGCGAGGTGGCCCTGTGGCACCTGCTCACGCAGCAGGGGATGCAGGTGGCCATCGCCAACCCGACGCCGTTCCCGGACCGGTTCCGGTTCCTGCTGGAGGGCGCGGCGGGGGCCGACCACTCGGGAAAGGCAGTGAAGGCGCTCAAGCAGGCTGACGCGATCGTCGTGATGGACATCTCGGACGTCGGACGCCTGGGACACCTGGGCCGTATCGTGGAGAAGGCGTCGGTGCCGGTGGCCTGCATCGACCACCACGTGAGCGACGGCAACCTGCCCGCCGGGCCGCGCCTGGTGGACGCCGGCGCGTGCGCCACGGGGGAGCTCGTGGACGACCTGGCTACCGTCGCGGGCTGGCCGGTCACGAGGGATGCGGCGCGCGGGATCTACATCGCGATCCTCACCGACACCGGCGGGTTTCGGTTCTCCAACACCTCGGCACGGGCGCTCCAGGTGGCGGCGCAGCAGCTCGTGGTCGGGCTCGACCCGGAGGATGTGTATCGGGAGGTGTACGCCAGCGAGTCCGAGGGCAAGGTGCGTCTCGTGGCCGAGGTGCTCGATACGCTCGTGGTGGAGCCCGATCACCAGCTGGCCTGGGTGACGATCCCGCCGGGCGCTCTCGAACGCCACGAGGTGAGCGCCACCGAACTCGACGGCATAGTCGAGTTTGCCCGCTCCATCCGGGGAGTGCGCCTGGCGATCCTGTTTCGCGAGCTCGCGAGCGGTCGCGTGAAGGTCTCGTTCCGCTCGGTGGGAGGCGTGGACGTGGCGCAGCTGGCCGAGTCCTTCGGGGGAGGCGGGCACCGCAGGGCCGCGGGAGCGTCCCTCAGCGGGACGCTCGCCGAGGTGCAGGAACGGGTGCTCCAGGCGGCGCGCTCGGTTATCATTCTGCCACCATGACTACCAACAAGCTCAACGCACTCGTCGCGGGCGCACTCACGAACGTGCGCAATCCGCGTGTAGACAACGACGTAATCTCGGCGGGGATGGTGCAGGACCTCGCCGTGCAGGACGACGGCCACGTGTCGTTCACCTTCGTCCTGTCGCAGGACGATCCGGCCGGGCTGGTCCGCGAGGCGCGCCGTGCCGTGCGCGAGGTGGATGGCGTGGCGGAGGTGAAGATCAACGTGGTGGAGCCGGAGGGCAGTGCTCCGGCCGCGGCCCCACCGTCCGGAGCCACTCCCGTTGCACAAGCAGCACCGCAGGGACCGGCCGAGTTCCCGGCCCTCGGCTCCGTGCTGGCCATCTCCAGCGGGAAAGGCGGCGTTGGGAAGTCCACCGTCGCCGCAAACCTCGCGGCCGAGCTCGCGCGCGCCGGCAAGCGCGTGGCGCTGATGGACGCGGACGTATATGGGCCCAACGTGCCGCGCCTGTTCGGAGTCAGCGAGCAGCCGGCGGTGAAGGACGGGCGCATCCAGCCGCTGGAGAAGTACGGGGTGAAGCTCATCTCGCTCGGGTTGCTGATAGAGCGCGACATGCCCGCCATATGGCGTGGGCCGATCGTTACCAAGATCATCAACCAGTTCCTGAGCGACGTGGATTGGGGTGAGCTCGACTTCTTCCTGGTGGACTTGCCGCCGGGGACCGGCGATGCGCAGCTCTCGCTGGCGCAGGCCGTGCACATGAAGGGTGGGATCATCGTGACGACGCCGCAGGAAATGGCGGCGGGCGATGCCCTGCGCGGGGCCAAGATGTTCGAGCGCGTGGGTGTGCCGGTCATCGGCATCGTCGAGAACATGAGTTACTTCGAGTGCCCCCACTGCGGTGAGCGCAGCGAGATTTTCTCGGGCGGCGGCGGACAGCGGCTCGCAGACGAGATCGGCGTGCCGCTCCTCGGCCAGGTGCCGCTGCAAGCCGGGATGACCCAGGAGCAGGACGAGGGCAAGCCCATCGTTATCGGTCAGCCCGATTCCCCGGCTGGCAAGGCGCTCGCGGCGATCGCTCAGGAGGTGATGCAGCGGGCCGGAGGCAAATCGGTGCCGCTGCCCATAATCACCTGAGCCGATGGCTCCCATCATCACCCTGCTCACAGATTTCGGCGCCTCCGACAGCTACGTGGCGGAGGTGAAGGCGGCGCTCCTGGGCGGGGCGCCGTCTGCCGCTTTGGTGGACGTCTCCCACGACGTTCCCCCGGGCGACCTGCGCGCCGTCCAGTACCTGCTGGCGCGCGCGTGGCACCGCTTCCCTCAGGGAACGGTGCACCTCGTGGTGGTTGATCCCGGCGTGGGTACGGCCCGGCGCGCGCTCGCGGCGAGCGCGCAGGGGCACTACTTCACTGCGCCGGACAACGGGGTGCTCACTCCGGTGCTCGACGGCGCCACCGTGGTGTCGCTGGAGGAGCCGCCCGGGGCCGCACCCACGTTTCACGGCCGCGACGTGTTCGCGCCAGCGGCGGCGCGCCTTGCGGCCGGAACCCCGCTGGAAGAGCTCGGCTCGCCGGTGGACGATCCGCTCCGTTTCCCCCTTCCGACGGCCCGCGAGGTAGATGGTACGGTCGTGGGCGAGGTCCTCTACGTGGACCGGTTCGGCACGCTGATCACGAACCTGCCGGCGACGGCGGCGCACCCGGCGGGGCGGTGCACCATTGCCGGCCGCACGGTGCCACTCGGTCGCACGTTCGCCGACGTGGATCCGGGGGAGTTGGTGGCCTTCGTGGGCTCGGGCGGAACGGTGGAGGTCGCGATCCGCGACGGTTCGGCGGCCGAGGTGCTGGGTGTGGGAGCGGAAGCCGAGGTCAGGCTTCAGCCGCGCACGTGAAATCCTAGCGGTCCGGCTCCAGCCGGCCGCCGTCCACGTCGCCCAGCGCGGCGATGGTCTCGAGCGCCGCCTTCGTCTCCGCCGAGTCGTAGCTGTTCGAGAAATAGCGGTCGCCGCGCTTGGCGAAGCCGCTCGACTCGAAGCTCGCGAACAGGCGGGTCAGCTCCAGGGCCACACCGAGATTCTCGGGGATGCGCAGCGTGAGGCTTGCGACTCCCACTGTGAGCTTCACCCGCGTGTCGAGCCCGGCGTCCCACTCTCCCGTGAGATCGACGGTCATGTTGCCGGCGCCGCCGGCGATCTCGATGCTCTCGCAGCGCGCGTTGCCGAGGTCGGTTACGATCAGCTCCGCCGCACCCACGGCGATCTCGAGCCGCTCGCATCGGATCCGGTTGGGCTCGCTGAATGTCACCAGGGTCTCGCTTGCGCCCGACGCGATCCTCGCCCGGAAGAGAGACAGGCCGCCGAGGTCGATCTCACCGGCGGCCACCCCGAACTTCGCATCGAGGATGAGAGGGACCAGAGGCGAAACCTCCACGTCGAGGTATTGTCCCGACTCGTCGCTCATCTCCCACCCGTCCCTGTCGTCCTCCCGCTCGAGTCCCAGGCTCAGCGTCCCGCTGGCCGCGTCGAACGATGCGATCGGCTCGAAGTGGTCCGCGTCCCAGCGCAGCTCCGCCCGGTACAGCGAAGTGGGGCTGCCGCCGCGTAGGCGGAAAGCCCCAGAGGCGAACGCCACGTTCACCTCGAGCAAGTCTTCGCCCAGGCTGCGTCTGGAGAGCGAGCGGGTGCTCCACGACTGGGCCGCAGCGAAATTGGGCGCGCCGGCCGCGGCCAGCCCGCCCAACATCAAGACGGGAATCAGGGTGCGGAGTCTCACCGCCCCCGCACGCTTTCGCGGGAACGCACCGGCATCGCCTCAGGCGTCCAGAAATGCTCGTCGGTCAGCGCCATGTCCAGCCGCCGCACGAAAGTGCCACGCAGGCCGGCGCGTGAGAGAATGGTCGCGCCGAACCCCGCCGTGGCGAGCATCCAGGTCGTGACGCCCGCCGTGATGGTCGCGATCTCGCCGGCCACCGGCACGCTGCCCAACAGGATTGCCGGGAGCCAGATGACCATCAGGCCGGTCAGGCCGTACACGATGTAGCGGAACGACCCCCACGTCTGCACTGGCTCGCCGCGCGCCATCTTGCGGCGCAGGTAGATCTCCCCGATGGTGCGTGCCACGGCGACGTATCCGGCGATCGCCGCCAGCACGAGTGCCGCGGCGAACGCCACGACGGCGAAGGGGATCACCACGATGCCGACCACAGTGAGCGCGAGGCCGACGATCATCATCCCGAACGCCGGCAGCACGAGCGGCTGCGCAAACAGGCCGGCCAGGAACGAGCGCCAGAATGAGTGCCACACGGTGTCGGCGACGATCTCGAGCTGGCGCGGCGCAAGAAACATGAAGCCCAGGCCCATGAAGGCGAGGCCGAAGAACGTGGCCAGCAGGCTCATGGCCCCACCCGCCATGCCTCCGAGGAGCGAGCCCGCCGTCGGAGCCAGGGGAGTCGCCTTTGGCGCCTCCACGCCGCTCAGTGCGGCCTCCACGGCCTCGGCTGCCCGCACCGCCGCGGCAACGGCCGACTCGACCGCTATTCCGACCTGGGCGTCCACGTCGCCCTCACCGATCGAGATCACGATGGTCCCCGCGACTTCGAGGTCTTCGAGCGCAATTGCCACCGCCGCGATGCCCTCGATCTCGGACTGCCTCAACTCGGACACCTCCAGCGACTGCAGCGCCGCGAGCAGCTCTCCTGTTTCCCGAGCGCCCGCCTCTTCGAGCGCGTCGCGCCACGACTGCTCGAAGGCACCACCCTCGTGGTAGCTGCCGGCCGTCGAGCCGTCGATCAGGATCGCACCGTCCTGCAGCGAGATCGTGAGCGTCTCGCCGGCGGCGAGGTCCAGGGTCAGCGTGGCCGCCTCATCCGACCGCTCGACAGAGTGACCCACGACGTCCTGCGCTCGGGCCTCGGGTGTGCCGGCGATGAGCGCCGTCAGGGCCAGTCCCACGGCCAGCCACCAGGTCTTCTGCATTGTGCTTCTCATCGCGAATGCCTCATGGCGCCACGCGGGTTCATGGTCCGGTACAGGCCGAGTGTGCACCCGGACAGCACCAGCACGGATCCAATGGTCGCAACCATCAGGGCGGTGCCGCTTGGGAAGAGCGCGGCAATGTATGCGTTCACTGTTGAAACAACCTCTGCGATGTCCGCCCGAGCCATGGCCCACGCGAACGGAACTCCCACACCCACCAGCCAGGCGAGGAACGAGCCTATTTGAGTGGAGAACGTGGCCACCAGCCCTATCGCCACACCGAGCGGGATCAGGGCTCCGACAGCCAGCGCGCCGAGCGGGCCATAGACCCGCCCCGAATCCACGTAGTCCCTCCAGGCGAGCACCAGCTCGCGCAGCCTCGCGGGCAGCGGTCGCCAGACGCGGGACATCACCCGGTCCTCGAACACGGGACCCGGGGCGAACGCGGGCAGCGTTGCCAGGGCCCGGTGGACGGCCGGGTCTTCCTCCGCAGGTGTCGATCCGTTCAAGAAGTGGTCTTCCATCTCACCCTCCACTACGGAGTCCCCCCAATGGGGTTTCACCCTCTGAGGGAGCCCAGAGACTCCCTCAATTCCGCTCTGGCGCGGTGGATATAGGTCTTCACGGTGCCGAGCGGCAGGTCGAGAACATCGGCGATCTCATCGTATGCCCGGCCTTCGACATGTCTCATGATGATACAGGAGCGATACTCGGGTCTCAGTGCGCCGATGGCCCGCTCGATCTGGGTGCCGAGCTCTCGGGCCTCGAGCTCCTCCAGCTGCGATTCCGCCCCGTCACCCAGCTGGAGCGATGTGGCCTGGACCCGGTCGGGGGTCATGGCGTCCGGCCCGCCATCGAGTGAAAGCGTATCCAGCTCGCGGCGCCGCAGATGATCGATCGAGGCGTTGTTGGCGATCTTGAATATCCAGGAAGAGAACTTGTACTCGGGCCGGTAGCGGTCGATCGCGTTGAGGACCTTTACGAAGGTCTCCTGGGTGAGATCCTCGGCCAGCTCACGATCCCGCACCATGCGGTAGATGAGGGAGAAGACCGGGCGCTGGTAGCGCCGGACCAGCTCCCGGTAGGCGGCCTCGCTCCCGGTGCCTGCCCGCTCCACCACCTCCTGGTCGGTGACGCCGGTGAGGTCGAGGGGGGTATGCATCTGCTTTATCTACGCGCCAGGCCAGAAAACGGTTCCAGATTGAACCATTCTTGCGGCAAGTTCAAGTGCGCCAGTACCTTTCGCGCCTATGGCTCTGACCCCCCCGGACGTCAGGTCGCCGGGCGGCGAATCGAAGCGGTCGTACGTGCGGGACATGTTCACGGCCATCGCGCCGCGCTACGACCTCTTGAACCACGTCCTCAGCCTCAACATCGACCGCCGCTGGCGCCGCCGCGCCGTCCGGCGTCTGGGCTGGGAGGCGGTCCCGACCGGCATCTATCTCGACCTCTGCTCCGGCACGCTGGACCTGGCGGCCGAGCTGGCCCACCAGGACGGCTTCGCGGGACGCGTGGTCGGGGCGGACTTCGTGGTCCCGATGCTCGAGCTGGGAATGGGCAAGGCCGAGGGCCTGCGGGGGGTGGGCGCGGACGCGCTGGAACTGCCGTTCGCCGACGCGACTTTCGACGGCATGACCATCGGGTTCGGGATCCGAAACCTGACGGACGTCGACGCGGGATTGGCGGAGATGGCCAGAGTGCTCACGCCCGGTGGTCGGTTGGTGATACTCGAATTCGCGACTCCCACCGCGTGGCCGGTCCGCCCCCTCTACCGTTTCTACTTCCGGCGCGTCCTGCCGCAGATCGGTCGGTTCGTTTCGAAACATACGAGCGCCTACAGCTACCTGCCAGCATCGGTGGACGACTTCCCCGTGCCGAACGAGCTGGCTCGGAAGATGGGTGACGCCGGCTTCCGTGACGTGGGGCAGGAGTCGCTCTCGCTCGGTGTTGCGTGGCTTCACTGGGGGACGAGGCAATGACGGTGGACAACCTCAGGGACTTCCTCACGGCGCTCGAAGGCGCGGGAGAGCTGATCCGAATCGCGCGTCCCGTGGCCGCGCGCCTGGAGATCAGCGAGATCACGGACCGCTGTTCCAAGAGCGCCGGCGGGGGCCCCGCGCTGTTGTTCGAGCGCCCCGTGCTCGACAACGGCGAAGAGAGCGACATCCCGGTGGGCATCAACCTGTTCGGCTCGATGCGCCGCATGGCGATGGCGCTCGGGGTGGAAGACCTGAACGACATCGGTGCGCGCATCGAGGAGCTCATCAAGCTGAAGGTGCCGGAGGGATGGCGCGAGAAGCTGGCAATGCTGCCCAAGATCGCGGAGATCGCCAAGTATCCGCCGCGCACGGTGTCGGGCAAGCCGCCGTGCCAGGAAGTGGTGTGGCGCGATGGCGAGATCGACCTCGGCCGGCTTCCCATCATCACGTGCTGGCCCGACGACGGCGGGCCCTACCTCACGCTGCCGCAGGTCATCACGCGCGATCCCAAGACCGGCGTGCGCAACGTCGGCATGTACCGGGTGCAGGTGCTGGAGCGCGATCTGTTGGCGATGCACTGGCAGAGGCACAAGGTGGGCGCTGCCCACTGGCGTGAGATGGCGGCGCGCGGCGAGAAGATGCCGGTGGCCATAGCACTGGGCGGCGACCCGCCCTCTATCTACAGTGCGTCGGCGCCGCTCCCGCCCAACGTGGACGAGTACATCTTCGCGGGCTTCCTGCGCCGCAAGCCGGTCTCCCTCACTCGCTCGGTCAGCAACGACCTGATGGTGCCGGCCGAGGCGGAAATCGTGATAGAGGGGTACATAGACCCGGCGGAACAGCTCGTGATGGAGGGGCCGTTCGGAGACCACACGGGCTTCTACTCGCTGGCCGACTACTACCCGGCGGTGCACGTGACGGCGGTGACGATGCGCCGCTCGCCGGTGTACCCCGCGACCATCGTGGGCCGCCCCCCGATGGAGGACTACTACCTGGGCCACGCCACCGAGCGGATCTTCCTGCCGCTGCTCCGGATGAACGTGCCGGAGATAGTGGATTACCACATGCCGGCCGAGGGCATCTTCCACAACCTCGTGTTCGTGAGCATCGACAAGCAGTACCCCGGCCAGGCGTGGAAGGTGATCAACGGGCTCTGGGGCATGGGCCTGATGTCGCTGGCCAAGCTGATCGTGGTCGTCGACAAGGACGTGGACGTGCAGGACCCCGAGGAGGCGTGGTGGGTTGCGCTCAACCACATCGACCCCGAGCGCGACGTGCGCTTCACGATGGGGCCGATAGACGTGCTGGACCACGCATCGCGCGCGTTCACGTACGGGTCCAAGATGGGGATCGACGCCACGACCAAGTGGAAGGAAGAGGGCTTCGACCGCGAGTGGCCCGAGCGCATCGAGATGGATGCCGAGACGAAGGCGCGGGTGGACGCGATGTGGGATGAGTTGGGAATCAGGCTCGAGCCGCGCCGCCACAAGTGACCGCTGACAGGGTCGAGGGACAGACGTTCGCGGGAGAGTCGCTCCTCCTCAGGTACGTCAACTTCGTCAAGCTGCCCCACACAGTCTTCGCGCTCCCGTTCGTATTCCTCGGGGTGGTGTACGCCTCGTTCTACGCGCCGGTGACGCTGCGCCAGGGGGTACTGGTGCTCGTCGCGTTCACCGCGGCTCGGTTCGCGGCGATGGGGTTCAACCGCATCGTGGACCGGCGCTACGACGCGCTGAACCCGCGCACCCGCTTCCGCGAGCTCCCCGCGGGCAGGCTGACGCTGGCGCAGGCCGTCGTGTCCGTCGTCATCGCTTCGGCGGCGTTCGTTGCGGCAGCCGCATTGCTCAACCGGCTCTGTTTGGTGCTGAGCCCCGCGGCGCTGGCCTGGATCCTGTTCTACAGCTACACCAAGCGTGTAACGCCGCTCAGCCACCTGTGGTTGGGGATGGGATTGGGGATCGCGCCCGCGGCAGGGTACCTGGCGGTGACGGGGAGCTGGAGCGACCCGTGGTGGATGCTGCCCGTAGTGGCGCTTGCGGTGATGAGCTGGGTGGGCGGATTCGACATCTTCTACGCACTGCCCGACGAGTCGTTCGACAGGGAGCACGGGCTCAAGAGCGCGGTCGTGCTGCTGGGCCAGCGCAGCAGCATTCTGCTGGCGAAACTGCTGCACGCCGTGACGATCGCAATGCTCGTGGTGTTTGGAATGGGGACGCCGTTCGGGACCTGGTACTACGTTGGGGTGCTGGTGGCGGCTCTGATCCTGATGTGGGAACACCAGCTCGTGAAGCCGGGCGACCTCAGCCGGCTCGATGCCGCGTTCTTCCGCATGAACGGAATCATGAGCATCGTTGTGCTTGGGTTTGCGCTTGGAGACAGGATCGTATGATGAAACGGCAGGGGAACGGGGAACGGGGAAAGGGGAAGGGTAAGGCACCCGGGAAACGTGCGGCGAGGCGACGCGGCCAGGAGGGTGGGGCCGGGAAGGGCCCGTTCCCCGTTCCCCCTTCCCCCTTCCCCAAGCCCCCCCCTCCCCCGGGGCCCCCTCCTCGCCCGCCTTAGCCCCCCCC
>JAUVTI010000004.1 GCA_030601605.1 Gemmatimonadales bacterium | reverse complement strand
GTCGCGGCCGGCCCCATGATCCCCTCGCGCACCATCGGCCCGAACGCCTTGAACAGATCGAGCGGCGTGTGCGCCACGGCATCCTTGCCGAATTCCGGGCAGTGGTCGATCCGGCACGCCATGCTGATGGTCAACAGGCCGTGGGTGAGGCTCCACAGGAACATCACCATCAGATCCGGATCGACGCGCCGCATGGTACCGGCGTCCATGGCCTCCGAAACCGCCTGGCGCAGCAGGCCGTATCCGCCGCCCTCCGGCAGGTCCTCGAGCGCATGTGGATCGGGGTGCTGCAGGCTGAACAGGACCCTGAAGTACGCTTGGTTCTCCAGCGCGAAGCGGAGATACGCTTCCCCTACGGCCCGCACCCGCGCGAGCGACCCCTTCGGGTGCAGGTCCATCGCCTGCTCCATGTACTCGCCGAACCGGTGGAAGCCGCTCTGCACCACGCTGCCAACCAGCGCGTCCTTGTTCTCGAAGTAGTGGTAGATCGCGGTCGCCGAGACGCCGACGCGCTGGGCCACGGTCCGCATGGAGAGCCCCTGCAGCCCCTTCTCCGCCAGAAGGTCGCGGGCAGCACCCAGGATGGCCGTCTCCACCTCGCCGCTGCCGCGGCCGTTTGGTTCCTTGCTGGTCATTGTCCCCTCGCTGCCGGTCCCACCCCCGCAAACTGCCGGAATTCCGACAGATTCGTGGTGGTTAACGCTGTTAAGTTAACGGCGTTAAGTCTAGCTGAGGCTCCCTACGGGGTCAACCGGCGGGCGGTTTCGGGAAGAGAGGGGAAGGGGGAAGGGTACGACCGGGAAGCGGGAGGCGGGAAGCGGGAAACGTACGACAGGGGCGTCGAGACTGAGGCGAGTTTCGGAGACCCTCCGGAGCAACCCGATCTACTGCCAGCGGAACACCTTGAGCGCCACGACGAAGCTCAACGCTCCCCAAGCCACCAGCAGAGCGATGGGCCCGGCCGTTGCGGCGAGCGCCACACCGTCGAGCTGCACCGCGCGCAGGGCGTCGTTCAGGGCGGTGAGCGGCAGCAGCCTGATGACGGGCTGCATCCCGTCGGGAAAGTGGGAGTACGCGAAGAACACGCCCGAAAAGATCCACATCGGGACCATCACGAAGTTCATCAATCCCGACACACCCTCGATCGTTCTGGCGCGGCTGGCAACGAGGAGGCCCACCCCGGAGAACGTCATGGCGCCGATCACAACGATGGCCGCGATGGCCAGGATGGACCCCCTGATCGGCACGCCGAACATGAGGAGGCCGAAGAGCAGCACCGCGCCCACCTCGAACCCCAGGAAGATCAGGCGCGACAGCATGAACGAGAGCATGAACTCGCTCTTGCGCATCGGCGACGCCAGAAGGCGCTTCAGCAGCCTGTCGTTGCGCGCCTTCACGATCCCGAACCCGATACCCCACATCCCGGTCCCCATGATGTTGAGGCCGATCAGACCCGGTATCAGGAAGTCGATGTAGCGCGCTCCCGGCTCGGTCACGCGCACGTCGCGGATCACCGCCACATCGCGGCGCCCGGCCGACTCCTGGACCGCGTTCACCACCACCAGACGCGCGATGTCGCTCTCGACGCGCGTGGTGTCGAAGCGCAGCACCAGCGGATCTCCCGCACCAACCACGAGCGCCACTCTCCCGGTGCGCAGCCTGCTGTGCGCCTCTGCGCTGTCGACGATGGCGGCCTCGATCCTGCCGTCCGCATTGAGCGACTGCGCGAGAGCTTCCGCACCGGGCCCCGCCTCGACCGCCACCCGCACGACCTCGGGCCCGCGCCCCTTGAACGCGATTCCGAGGGCCAACGCCAGGAGGATGGGAAACGCGAACACCCAGAAGAGCGCCTCGGGCTCACGCGTGAACTCGCGCAGCCGCCACAACGTGAGCTGGACCAGGGCGCTGGTTTCGGGCCTATTCATCGCGCATGTGCCGCCCGGTCAGGTTGAGGAACACGTCCTCGAGGCTGGCATGATGCGTCGTGAGCTCGCTCAGCGATGCGCCGCGCTCACTCAGAAGCCGCATCAGCGCCGGGATCACCTGGTGTACTCGGCTAACCGTCAGATGCGTCGTGCCGTTCTCGCGCGCCACGTGCTCGACGCCCGGGAGCGCGGCCAGCACGTCGTCAGGGGGCGCCTCGCCCTGCTCCAGGGCGAACTCGACCACATGCTCGGCTCCCAGTGAAGCGATCAATTCGCGCGGCGACCCCAGCGCTATGATCTCGCCATGGTCGACGACCGCGACCCTGTCGCACAGGCGCTCCGCCTCCTCCATGTAGTGCGTGGTGAGCAGCACGGTGCCGCCACGCCGGCGGAACTCCTCGATGACGCCCCACAGCTGCCGCCGCGACTGCGGGTCCAGTCCCGTCGTCGGCTCGTCCAGGAACAGCAGATCCGGATCGCACACGAGCGCGCACGCAACGGCCAGGCGCTGCCGCTGCCCGCCGGAGAGTTTGCCCACCCATGCCGTACGCTTCTCCTCGAGCGCGACCAGGGCCAGTACCTCGTCCACGCTCCGGCCGCGCCGGTAGAAGCTCCGGAACAGGCGCACCACCTCTTCCACCTTGAGCTTCTCGGGCAGCTTGGTCTCCTGAAGCTGAGTGCCCATGCGCTGACGCAGCTCGCCCTCGTGGCGATCCCAGGTCAGCCCCAACACCTCCACCTCGCCTCCGTCCGGCTCTCTCAGGCCCTGGAGGATCTCGATGGTGGTCGTCTTGCCGGCACCATTGGGACCGAGCATGCCGAAGCACTCACCCCGGCGCACATCCAGGTCGATCCCGGCCACTGCGGTAAGGTCTCCGTAGCGCTTCACCAGTTCGCGGCACTTGATGGCAGCTTCGGGCATGGCGGGCAATCAACGGGAAGCCCAGGGAAGAATCAACCCGGCATGCCCTGGCGCGCGGGACTCACGTGCGCAAGCTTGGGGACCATGTTGGCAGCGCTTTCTCTCGTCGTGATCGCCGCTACGTGGGTGCTGGTGATTCTGCAGGTGGATCCGGTGCCGACCTGGTTCTACGTGTTCGCGTGGTACCCCACACTCGTCGTGCTCGACCAGGCGGCAAGCAGCATGTGGCGCAGGCCCCCAGTGCTGAGCACCCGCAGCGCCCTCTCGCTCTTCGCCTGGTCGCCCGTCATCTGGCTCCTGTTCGAAGCCGCGAACTTCCGGCTACGAAACTGGTACTACGTCTTCCTGCCGGGCGCGGTGCCGGAGCGCTGGATCGGGATCCTGCTTTCGTTCGCGACGGTGCTGCCTGCGCTCGTGCTCGCCACGCGGTTGCTCGAGGCGGCCGGCGTCGGCCACGAGTGGCGCTCGCGCCCACTGCACACCAAACCATGGCACCTCGCGGCGGCTCAAATGGCGGGGATCGTCATGGCCCTGCTCGCCCTGATCCAACCAACCGTGTTCTTCCCGCTCATCTGGGGCGCCGCGTGGCTGATCTTCGACCCGTTCGTATATCGGAGAAACAGGGAGTGGTCGCTACTGCACGACATCGAACGGGGGGAGTGGGGCCGCATCGGACGGATCATGCTCGGAGGGCTCTTCATCGGTTTCCTTTGGGAGTTCTTCAACTTCTGGGCGCGCGGCAGATGGATCTATACGGTGCCGTGGCTCGAGCACACGAAGTTCTTCGAGATGCCACCGCTGGGATTCGTGGGCTTCCCGCTCTTCGCCCTCGAGGCCTGGGCGATTTATCACGCGCTCTGCTGCTTGCGCGTCGCTCTTCCCCCTGGGGGTGAGACTCGCCTCCCACACGCTCGCGTCGTGTCCACCGCCGTGGCCGCCATCTTCTTCGCGGCGCTCGTTCTGGGGGGGATGGAACGCTGGACGATCAGCTCTACCGCGCCGCGCATCGCCGAGGTGCCCGGACTCACACCCGACGAAGTCGTGCGCCTCGAGGAGGCGGGGCTGGCATCACCGTTCCGTGTCGCGCGGAGCACGCCCGCCGCCCTGGCAGAGCGAACGGGAATCCGGCCCGCTGACGCATACCGCGTGGTGGAGAGCGTGCGGCTCGTTACGCTGAGCGGAATAGGAACCGAACATGCGCGCTCGCTGCACGCCGTCGGCACGGTCACCGTCTGTGGACTGGCACGCCGTTCGCCCGTCCCCTTGTGGCGGGCCGTGCACGAGGCCCGGGCCGACGGCGCCGCACACCCGCGGGAGTCGCTCGGCGACTTTCTCCCACCCCCGGGCCGCCCGACCCAAGCCGAGGTACGCGTGTGGGTCGGCGCCGCCCGCCGAGCATGCTCGCTGCGCTTCCTCGTCACGCACAGCGAGTAGTTACCTTTCCCCCCATGATTTCAGCGGTTCTCAAGATCATTGCCGTACTGGTCGTGCTGTTTGCGCTAGCCGTGTTCCTGGCCTGGCGCTTCCAGCAGCGGGTGGCCTTCCCGGCCCCGCGCGGGGCTCTGCCGGCGCCCGCGGCAGTCGGCATCCCCGACGGCGAGCTGGTCGAGGTGACGACGCAGGACGGCGTGACGCTGCGTGGCTGGTACCTGCCACCGAACCCGGCCCCCGCGGAGGGAAAGGCGCCCGGACTACTCTGGTTCTACGGCAACATGGAGACGATCGGCGGCATTGCACCCGTGCTGCGCGAGTTTCGCCCGCCCGGCATCGGGATGCTCGTGCTCGACTACCGAGGGTACGGGCAAAGCGGCGGCAAGCCCACCGAGAGGGGCGTGTATCGCGACGCGGATGCCGCATGGGAGTACATCACCTCACGTCCCGAGATCGACGACACACGCGTCGCCGTATACGGACGCTCGATCGGGAGTGCGGTGGCGCTCTACCTGGCGACGGAGCACCCCGTGAGTGCCGTCGTGCTGGAATCGCCGTTCACCAGCGGGCGGGACATGGCCGAAGAGCATTACGCGCCGGTGCCGAGCGTGCTGGTCGAGCTCGAGCTCGACAACGTGAGCCGGGCGCGCGAGCTCACGGTCCCGCTGCTCGTGTTCCACGGCAGCGACGACTGGATTGCGCCGCTCCCGATGGGCCGCGCCGTAGCGGAGGCGGGCCGCGCCGAGGAGTTCGTCGTGATCGACGGCGCGGGACACAACGACACGTACCTGGAGGGCGGCGAGGAGTACCGCCGCCGCATGCACGAGTTCCTCCGGGAGCACCTCTTCTAGCATGGCTGCACCGCGGCAATCCCCTTCAGGGAGCGTACCGGATTTCTCGCCCGACGAGTTCGCACGCACCATCGAACGGGTGAGCCGCATGGCGGTGGACTACCTGCGTGATCTCCCGCAGCGCCCCGCATTCCGAAGACCGCCCGATGACGTAACGGACAGGCTCTGCAACGCGCCACTGCCGGTGGAGGGAGAATCGGCGGACCGCATCCTGGCCGACATCGGTGCCGACATCATGCCGTACTCTCTCGGGATCGGCCACCCGCGCTGGTGGGGTTTCGTGCGCGCCTCCGCCAGCCCCATGGGCGTGGCAGCGGATCTGCTGGCCACCACGATGAACAGCAACTGCGCGGGGAGCGCGCAGGTCGCGACTCACCTCGAGCTCACCGTGCTTCGCTGACTGGCAGAGCTCGTGGGCTACGAACCGCGGGCGGGCGGGCTGCTCATGAGCGGCGGCTCCGCGGCGAACTTCGTGGCGCTCTCCGCCATGCGCGAACGTCAGCTGCCGGGAAGCCGCGCAGAGGGCATGCCGGGACGCGAGGACAGGCCGCTGGTCTATGCCTCCGCTGAGGTGCACTCCTGTATCACCCGTGCGGTGGAGTTCCTCGGGTTCGGCACGAATGCGCTGCGGTGGGTGCCGGTCGACGACGAGTGGCGGATGGACGTCGGCGCACTGGAGCGGATGATCGCCGACGACCGGCGAGTCGGAGCAACGCCGGTCTGCGTCGTTGCTACCGCCGGCACAGTGAACACCGGCGCCGTGGACCCATTGGCCGAGATCGGCGAGGTGGCTCGGAGGGAGGGTCTGTGGTTCCACGTCGACGGCGCCTATGGCGCCGTGGGCGCGGCTCTGCCCGAGCTGGCCGAGCGATATCGAGGACTGGCCGACGCGGACAGCTTGGTCGTGGATCCGCACAAGTGGCTGTACGTGCCGTACGAGGCGGGAGCCGTGCTCGTGCGTGACCCGCGTGACCTTCATGCGGCTTTCGCGACTCGCGCCGAGTACCTTGAGGTCGGGGACGAGGACTACTTCAGCGGTCCGGTGTGGTTCCATGAACGCGGGCCGCAGCTGTCGCGTGGATTCCGCGCTCTCAAGGTGTGGGCCGTGATGCGGCACATCGGTCTGGAAGGCTACCGTGAACTGTGGCGCCGCGACCTGGCGACCGCCGGCGAGCTGCGCCGACTGGCCGGGAGCCACGACCGGATCGAGCTCTTTCCCTCCACGGACCTCAGCGTCAGCTGCTTCCGTTACGTGCCGCGGCATGGCAACGCGTCGGAGTTCAACCGGCGGCTGCTGGACCGGGTGCATCGCGACGGGCGTCTGTTCATCTCGGGAACCACACTGGACGACGAGTTCTTCCTGCGCGCGTGCATCATCAACTTCCGCAGCACTCCGGATGACGCCCGCATCGCGATCGAGACGGTCGTCGAGCTCGGTGAGGCTATGGAAGGGGGAGGCTGATGACATTCCAATCCGATACGAGGCTCCAATGAAGCGCTCGCTGTTGGCCCTGCTTTCCCTCGCCATCGCGCCGGCACTCGCAGCCCAGGAGCCGGCCGACCTGATCGTCACCAACGCCCGCATCTACACGGTGGACGACAACAGACCGCTCGCAGAAGCCATGGCAATTCGCGACGGCCGCGTGGTCTTCGTGGGTAGCGCACGCGGCGCCGAGGTCTTCGCAGGATCGCGCACCGAGAGACTCGATCTCGACGGCAAGACCGTCATTCCGGGCATGGTGGACGCGCACATACATCTCACGGGTCTCGGAGTGGCGCTGCGCATCGTGGACCTCGTGGGCACGCGCTCCTACGAGGAGGTGATCGAGCGCGTCGTCGAGCGCGCCCGAAACACGCCCGAGGGCGAGTGGGTCCGGGGGCGGGGCTGGGACCAGAACGACTGGGCCGTCACCGATTTCCCCACGCACGAGGCACTGTCTCGCGCTTTGCCGGACCATCCGGTGTACCTCACCCGGGTGGACGGACACGCGGCACTGGTGAACGCCAGGGCCCTCGAACTCGCCGAGGTGACCGCCGCCACGCAAGACCCTGGCGGCGGGCGCTTCATCCGCGACGCCGGCGGCGACCCCACCGGCGTGCTGATCGACCGGGCGCAGGGCATCGTGGCACGGGTCATCCCCGAGCGCTCCGACCGCGAGATGCGCGAGGCAATCCTGGCGGCGATCGCCGAGGCGAACAAGTGGGGACTCACCGGCGTGCACGACGCCGGTGTGGCGCCCCCCACGATCGACCTGTACGAGGAGCTGGCAGACGAGGGCCGCTACGACCTGCGCAACTACGTTATGATCTCTTCGAGCGACGAGTCACTGCAGCGGTACTTCGAGCGCGGGCCCCAGGACGGCCTCCACGACGGGCGGATCTGGATCCGGGCCATCAAGGTCTCGGCTGACGGCGCGTTGGGTAGCCGGGGAGCCGCATTGCTCGAGCCATACTCCGACGATCCGGGCAACACGGGACTCATCACCACACCCTATGAACGTGTGCGAGAGGTCGCCGTGCGCGGCTTGCGCAACGGCTTCCAGGTCAACGTGCACGCCATCGGTGATCGCACGAACCGCATGGTGTTGGACGCGTTCGAGTCCGCCCTCAAGGAGGTGCCGACAGCGGACCACCGGTTCCGCATCGAGCACGCGCAGATCCTCCACTTCCAGGACCTCCCCCGATTCGCGGAACTGGACGTGATCCCGTCAATGCAGGGAAGCCACCAGACGAGCGACATGTACTGGGCGATAGATCGCCTGGGGTGGACCCGCGTGCAGGGCGCCTATGCGTGGCGCTCGTTGCTCAACACGGGCGTGGTGATCCCCAACGGCTCGGACGCCCCGGTGGAGGCTGCCAACCCGCTCATCTCGTTCAAGGCGTTCATCACCAGACAGGACGCCGACGGCTGGCCGGCAGGCGGTTGGTTCCCAGACCAGCGCACGACGCGGCAGGAGGCGCTCAAGAGCATGACGCTGTGGCCGGCGTACTCGGCGTTCATGGAAGACGTCTCGGGCTCGCCCTCGCCCGGCAAGTACGCCGACTTCGTGGTGCTGGATCAGGACATCATGGCGATCGCGCCGGAGCGGATCCTCGACACGCACGTGCTGCTCACAGTGCTGGGTGGAAAGGTGGTTTACCGGAAGGACCGCGGGACTTCGTAGGAGCTAGGCAGCTTCCGGGATCGGCGCCCGGGGTATCACCCGGAACGCGAGCAGCGTGACCAGCGCGACGACCGCGCCCGCGATGTAGAACGGCACACTCGTCCCGAGCCCCTGAAACGCAGCGGTGGCCCAGATGGGGGCGATCACGCGGGCCATGCCGCCGAACGCCTGCTGCACACCGAGGGTCTGCCCCAGTTGGCGACGCGGCACGCGATGCGTGATCAGGGCGGAAGTGGCCGGAAACAGGCACGCGGTGCCGATCGGCACCAGC
This sequence comes from Gemmatimonadales bacterium, assembly GCA_030601605.1. Lineage (GTDB taxonomy): Bacteria > Gemmatimonadota > Gemmatimonadetes > Gemmatimonadales > GWC2-71-9 > WVYX01. The sequence continues at coordinate 24,204 of JAUVTI010000004.1, read as the reverse complement.
CCGAGCGCCAGCCCCAGCGTCACGACCGTGTTGGGCAGCGGGATGATAACGAGGCCCAGCGCGAGGCACGCGGCGCCGACCCGCATCAGCTTCACCTCACCGAGCCAGTCCACGAGCTTGCCCAGCATCACGGCGCGCATCACCACGCCGATCCCACCTATGTAAACGAAGAAGATGAAGATGTTCTTCTCCGTGATCCCGAAGTCGACCGCGAGGTAGAGCGCCAGCACGGCCGCCATGGACATGAAGCCCAGCATGCCCACCGCGTAGATCCAGATCAGCTGTGGCACGTCATCACCCGGGCGGCGCAGCACCTCGAGCACCATGGAGCGGATCGAGCGTTGCTTCGGAACGTCGGTACCGGCCATCTCCTCGTGCTTGCGGCCGGTGTTCGACTCGGGCAACATGCGCCACGCGAACACGATGTTCACGAGGCAGAGCCCAGCGGCCACGAGTCCCGGCGCCGCGGGTCCCAACCCGAACGCGAGCGATCCGATGGCGGGCCCGATCATCACACCGGCGCCGGTCGCCGCCGACAGCCAGCCCAGCGCCTTCGCGCGATCCTTCGGCTCGGTCACGTCGGCCACGTAGGCCTGCAGCACCCCCGTCGTGCCGCCGCCGAGGCCCTGGATGACGCGCGACAGGAACAGCATCCACATCTGCGCGGCGAACCCGAACACCACGAACGCGATGGCCGAGGTTCCGAGTCCCACGATGATGGCCCCGCGCCGCCCCATGCGGTCCGACAGCCGTCCCCACAGTGGCGCCGACGCGAGTTGTGTAATCGAGAAGCTCGCGATCATCCACCCGATCATCCACTCCTGCGTCCCGAGCCGCAGCGCATAGTACGGCAGCAGCGGGAAGATCATGGCGAACCCCAGCATGTCCACGAACGCCGTGGCCATGAGCACCGAGAGCCGTCTCATCGCCGCGTCCCCACCAACATTACGCCGGCCGAGATCAGCATCAGCACCACGCCGTAGGCCGCCGCGGTACCGATGTCGAAGGCGCGCAGCGATGACAGGATCTCAATCGAGATCGGGCGGGTCTCGTACGTGTACAGCACGATCGATGTCACGAAGTCGCCCAGAGCCGTCGCGAAGGCGAGTGCCCCGCCGGCCAGGAGCGCGGGCCTGAGGAGCGGCAGCGTGACCGCGCGCAGCGTGCGCCACCTCCCGGCGCCGAGCGACGACGCCGCCTCATCGAGCGACGGGTCCAGCTGGCGAAGGCCGGCGAGTATCGATCCTGCCGCGATCGGGATGTTGCGCACGAGGTAGGCGAGCGGCAGGATCACGACCGTCCCGACCAACACCCAGCGCGCGACCCAGGGCGCCCGCATGGAAAACGCAGTCGCCAGCGCGATCGCCAGCACCGTGCCCGGGATGGCCCACGGGACCGACACCAGCGTCTCGATCAGGCCGCGCAGAGTGGCACGCCGCTGCACCACGAGCCGCCCCGCCCACAGCGCGACGGCGATCGCTCCCACGGTCGCCACGGTCGCCATCCAGAGCGAGTTAACGAGCGGGCGCAGCCGCTCCGGCTCGGTCAGGAGCGTGCCGTAATTGGCTAACGTGTATGCCGGCGGCACGAGCTGAGTGGTCCAGGTACCGAGCGGCACGAGCGATACGACGACGAGCGTCGCGTGCGGCAGCAGCAACAGGATTCCGAATGCCCACCCCAACCCGGTCGCACCCCACCGGGCGATCGGCTGGGCCAGGACTCGCGCGGCGGGCGGAGTCCCCTTCCCCACGGCCACGACCGAGCGAGCCTCGGCCTGCCGGCGCAGCAGGAACAGCCCCATCAGCGCCACCAGCGCCAGGGCGCTCGCCTCGACCACCGCCATCCTGATGTCCCCGTTCAGCTTGCTGGCGACGATCTGGGTCGTCATCACCCGGAAGCCGCCGCCGAAGATGTAGGGGGCGCTGAACGAGCCGAGCGCCGTCATGAACGTGAGCAACGCCGCCGCCGCGAGCTGCGGCCTGAGCAGCGGCAGCGTCACCCGACGAAACGTCCTCCAGGTCCCACTCCCCAAGGAGTGCGCCGCCTCGATCATCGATGCGTCGACCTTGGCGAGTCCGGCGCGAGTGAACAGGTAGAAGTACACGTACATGGAATACGCATGAACCAGCAGAATGGCTCCCGCACCCCTCAGTCGCCACGGCGCCTCGTCGAGTCCGAGCAGCTCGCTGAGGACGCGCGCAACGAACCCGCTCTCGCCGTAGAGAAACAGGAACGCGATCACACCCACCAGAGGAGGGAGCACCGCCGGCAGCGCCACCAGAGCTCCGAGGACGCGGCGTCCCGGAAAGTCGAGCCGCTCGAAGACAATGGCAAGCGGCACCCCGATCACACCCGCGAGCGCCACGCTGGCGACCGAGATCCAGAGGCTGCCCCACAGGGCTTCCCACTCTCGCGGCTCGCGCAGGAACGCCGCCACGTACTCGAGCGTCCAGCCGTCCGGCCCGCGCACGCTGTCCAGCACGACGAGCAGAACCGGGTATACGAAGAGCCAGACCAGCAGCAGAACGAGCAGTGAGCCGCGCGGCCGCCGGGTCACTCCTTCACCTCCGGGAACGCCAACGCCCGCTCTACATCCAGGTGTACGGGATCTCCGACGCTCACCGCGTGGGCCGGCGCCTCGATCTCGACCCTTCCTCCACTCACGCTGACCGTGAACAGGGCCCGCGCCCCGGTGTAACGACGCTCCGTCACGATCCCGGCGAGACCTGCCTCGGCGAAGCGCACCGCCTCCGGCCGCACCACGAGGGACGCCCGATCGCCGGCAGCCAACTCCTGCGACGCGTCCACCGGCCACTCCACGCCGGCATCGATCCGCACGCGCCCATCTCCAGTCACCACACCGCCGAGCACGCTGGCGCGCCCGACGAACGTCGCCACGAACAGCGTGCGCGGGTGCTCATACAGCTCCGGCGGGGTGCCCACTTGCTCCAGGCGGCCGTGGTTGAGCACGGCCACGCTGTCGCCGAGCGCGAACGCCTCCTCCTGCTCGTGGGTGACGAACACCGTGGTGATTCCCACGCGGTCGAGCGCCGCGCGCATCTCCAGGCGCGTGCGTTCCCTGAGACTGGGATCCAGGTTGGAGAGCGGCTCGTCGAGCAGGAGCACGCGTGGCTCGGGTGCCAGCGCCCGCGCCACGGCGATGCGCTGCTGCTGCCCTCCCGACAACTCGCCGACCTGTCGGCCGCCGAAACCGTCCAGGTCCACGAGCGAGAGCATCTCCGTTACCCGCGCATCACGGTCGGCACGCGTGCCCTGACCGGCCAGGCCGAACGCCACGTTCTCACCCACGGTCAGGTGCGGGAACAGCGCGTAGTGCTGGAACACCATCCCGAAGCGCCGCTGGACCGGCGGAAGAGCAGTCACGTCGCGCCCCTCCACTGCGATCGTTCCAGTGTCGGGACGCTCGAAGCCTGCCAGGAGCCTGAGCGTGGTCGTCTTGCCACTGCCACTGGGACCGAGCAGCGCGAGCACCGCGCCGCGCGGTACGGACAGAGAGAGATCGCCGACCGCGACGTGGTCGCCGAACCGTTTTGTGAGGTGGCTGACCTCCAGAAAGGCGTCGCTCATCGGCTGCGAACGTTGCGATCCCAGTACGTCATCCACCCGGCGCCCTGTTCGCTGAGGAGCTCCCAGTCCATGTCCTCCACCACGAGGCCCGCCTTTACCTCACGCGCCCAATCCGGCAGCGAGTCGAGCGGCAGATCCCCTCGCGCCGGGAGGCGGAATGCCTCGCGCGCGGCGAGCAGCTGGGCCTCGGGAGAGCCCACCCACTCCACGAAGCGGCGGGCGACCTCCGGATGCCGCGCGCCGCGCACAATGGCAATCGCGTCCTCGATCACCGGTGTGCCGCTGCTCGGCAGCACGAAGTCGAACGGACTGCCCTTGTCCTGTTCGACCAGGATGTCGGGCAGGTCCCACAGCGTCACCGATCCCTCCTGGCGCAGCAGCTTCTGGTGCAGGAGCGCCGGATTGAACACGTACTCTCTGGTCTGCCCGTCCAGCCGCCGCAGCCAGTCGAACCCCCACGCAGTGTCGCCCGTCGCGGCCAGGCCGCGCTCGATCACCATGCCGAAGATCGTGCGCATCGTTCCCGACGCGAGGGGGTCGCGGATGATGACCTGGTTCGTCCAGCGCGGCTCGAGTACCTCATCCCAATCCGAGGGCGCGGTCTCGCGAGATACGACGTCGCTGTTGAAGGCGATGACGACCGGCGTCTCGAAAGCGGCGAAGTAGAGATCGTCCGGACCGTGTGCGCGCGCCGGCACCGCCGCCGCCCAACTCGGACGGTACGCATCCAGTAGTGAGTCAGCCGCCGCCCTGCGAAACAACGTGGACGGCCCACCGAACCAGACGTCCGCCTGCGGGTTGGCGCGCTCGGAGCGGATTCGGTCGAGCGCGTCCTGCGAGCCCATGTCGAGCCACCGCACGTCCACGTCCGGGTTGGCGGCCTCGAAGGTGGTCTCCGCCAGCAACAGCAGATCCCGCCCATGTGGCGAGTAGATGAGGAGTGGCGTGCGCCCGTCGCTGCAGGCAGTCAACGCGAGCGCCGCGGCGCACGCGGCGAGCGCGAGACGGCGTCTACTCACCGAGGGCCAACAGGTTCAGAAACAACCGGTAGGCACCCGGGACGCCGGCTGGCAGGGCGCGTAAGAAGGAGATTCCCGTGTACACATAGGTGCCGTCCCCGTATGAGGCCATCAGCAGCCCGCCCCGGAGGGGTGGCATCCCGGGATCGGTCAGCTCGAGCAGCGGAGTGTAGGCATCGTCCCAGTCGTGTGCGAAGTAGAGTCCCCGCTCCTGAGGCCAGCCGACCCAATCCGAGTCACCGAGGAGGTTGGGCCGCGTGACGGCGGGGTGCTCGGGATCCAGCAGCGTGACCGGCGCGGTCTCATCGGTGACCCGGTCGTGGGGGCGCGCTATCTCCAGCGAATAGGGTGCGTAGCCGCCCCGGAAGAACTGGTACTGCTGGTACTGCACCACCAGCAGCCCACCATCCCGCACGTACTCGAGCAACCGGTCGTTGTGGCTCACGAGGGCGGAGTCGATCTCGTAGGCGCGCGGTCCGACTACGATGGCGTCGAAGCGTGACAGGTCGGAATCCGCCAGAGCGCCCGCGCCCAGGATCTCCACCGGCAGCCCGATCTGGCTCAGCGCCTCCGGAACCCGGTCGGCCGCTCCCCGCACGTACCCCACCGCGCTCACCTGCGGCAGCACGATCGGAGCGATCTCGACATCGCTTGCCGCGGAGCGCACGTAGGCAGTGGGGCGCACGTGCGGGTAGCGAATCTGGACTGTGGCCAGGTCGAATTCGGCTCCGCTCTCAGTTGCGGCAACCGCCCACACCGTGGCGCGGGCGCGCTCCGTCTCCGGCCGGACCACGGTGAACCTGAACGACTGCGACTCGCCCCGGCCCCTGAACAGGAACGGTTGCGGGAGCGGCATCTCCCAGCCGTCCGCCTCGAGTCGCACTTCGCCCGCCGTCGAACCGCTCCCCCGATATTGCAGCGTCACGGTGAACACTCGCTGCGCCGGCCCGGCCGAAGACCACACCAGCCGGTCCGGTTCGAGCGTGACCTCGATGGCCGGCGCCACTCGCAGCGGCTCCCGCACCTCCCCCACCACCTGGTCCTGGATCCTGCGGCTGATTTCTCGACTCAGCCGCACCTCGGCATCGAGCACGGTCATGCTCACGGAGGCCTCGAGCAGGGGCGGATCGAACGGCAGCCCTCGGACGGCGGGTTCCGTCTCGCTCCAGTCATAGAGAGCGCCGACCACGGGACGGCTCAGGAAGTAGGGCTGGCTGGGCTCGGCGTCCACCGGTACGGTGACCTCGAAGCGGCGCCGAGCCTCGCTGCCCGGATCCAGGGCCGGCGGGGCGGGATCGACCGGCGTCACCTGCCACGCCGACGGGGCCCGCACCCACACGCGATCGACCCGGGCCGTGTGCGGGCCGGCGTTGTAGATCTGCAGCGTCACCTCGAAGGTGCTGCCCGGCACCACCTCGGACTGGGTCGCGGTTCCATCCACCACGAGTCCCGCCGCCACCGCGAGGGCGCGCTCCAGCAGCTCGACCTGACCTGCCGGTACCTGGCGCCCGCGCGCCCGGCGCAGCGCCGCGGCCAGCGGGTGAACCGCGTCCCCGAGCCGCGGAGCCGTAGTGGCGCCGCGCAGGGAATCGGCGAAACTGGCCAGCCAGGAGGTGTCCGGGGGAACGCCGCCGAACAGGCCGGATTCTGGTTCCTCACCTTCCCGGCCGGTGAAGTCCGCCACCAACTGCATCCGGGTGACGGCCGGACCCGTCCGCTGCAGCTGTCCCATGTCCTGAGAGCGATGCTGGCTGCGGCTTGCCATTGCGATCTGGTGGTACGTCCGGCCGGTTATGGGGTCGAGCCCCCCCGTCTCGAGCGTGAGCGTGGTGGCAGCCGTATCGAAGCGCGTGGATCGATACAGCTTGAGTGGCCGCCACGGCTCGAGGCCCTCCTCGGTCTCCAACTCCGGAAATCGGGCCGGGTCGCCCGCGACCGTGAAGGCTCGATACGCAGCCACGCCGGACATCTGATGCTGCCCGTGCCTGTCCCGTGGCGTCCCGGACCAGACCGAGAGGATCACATGCGGCCGGAAGCGCCGCACTACCCGCACCACATCCTTGAGGACCGAGTCGGGCAGCCAGAAGCGCACCGTCTCATCCAGCGAGCGCGAGTAACCAAAGTCGTAAGTGCGGGTGAAGAACTGCCGGGCGCCGTCAAGCTCCCGCGCCGAGGCAAGCTCCTGCGAGCGCAGCAGCCCCAGCGCCACCCCAAGCTCGCCTCCGATCAGGTTCTGCCCACCCTCGCCCCGCGAGAGCGAGAGGTAGGCGGCCTCGGCCCCGTACCCGCGGGCCATCAGGGCCAGAAGGCGGGTGTCCTCGTCGTCGGGGTGCGCGCCGATCACCAGCACGCGGTACGGTACGGCCAGGCGGTGCAGAAGACGGTCCAGCTCCACCAGCCCGCCCGCGGAAGGCGGCACCAGCTGGGCGGCCAGCGGTTGGCCACCGAGCACCGAGCACGCGATCAGGACGGCGAGACTACGCCGCTTCGCGTGCAACCACAATGCTGCGGAGTCTCTCTGCGCTGGGATCCTGTGGATCACCAAATGGGCGGGGGTGTCCGGCCGGGTCCATGAGGACCGACGGGCACACGAATTGAAGGCGCCGCGCGCGCATCTTCGCGTGGACCGGCTGGGTGCTGACGGGGGCAGCTATCATGATGTACGCAGGGTCCTTGCCCTTGATGGCCTCGACCGCCGCCAGCGTCTTCCAGGCCGTAGTCAGGTGGCCGTCGACGATGACCACGTTCTGGCGCTCGACCGAGCGGAGCTCGCGGGTGCCGCGGAACAGAAGGCGCTCGGTCTTGATGGCCCGCCGGGCCGCGTCGATGGCCTCGTCCAGCGCCTCCACGATTCCGAACCGGGGCTGGAACTCCGGGTCCAACACGATCTCCGAGTCCTCTGCCAGCGCTCCCACGATGCCCAGCCCCTCGAGCCGTACGTGGGCCGCGACGATGACGTCGAACTTGCAGCCCATCGCCTTGGCGACGTTGGCGGCGACCTCCACCCCGCTGGGAGTGATCCCCAGCACCAGGGTGGGCGGGTTTATGTACTGATAGACCTGCCGCCCCAGCTGTGCGCCGGCCCCGGATCGGGATGGATAGAGTGCCTCGACGTCTGCGGTCATGATCCCAGCGAATATAGGGAGTCGTACCCCTCTGCCGACAGCGCCGTATCCGGAATCACTGGGCCGCGGTCTGGCCGAGGTACCTGTCCAGCCAGCCGTGGACCTCGCTCCACCAGACGAGCTGGTTCTGCGGCCGGTTGATCCAGTGTCCCTCGTCGGGAAAGTAGAGCAACCGGGCCGGCACGCCCTGACGGCGCAGTGCCGTGAACGTCTCCAGCCCCTGTGTGTCCGGCACACGGAAGTCCAGAGCCCCGTGTATTACCAGCGTCGGCGTCTGGAAGTTCTGCGCGAACCGGTGCGGCGACCACTGCTCGTAGTACGTGCGATTCTCCCAGGGTGGGGCGGAGAACTCCCACTCGGGGAACCACAGCTCCTCGGTGGCCCCGTAGAACGACTCGAGGTTGTAGATCCCGGCGTGGCTGATGAGCGCGTCGAATCGATCGGAGTGGCCGTTGATCCAGTTGATCATGTAGCCGCCGTATGATCCGCCCGCCGCCGCGATCCGAGTCGAGTCGACGAACCTCAGTCGCGCGGCGTGCTCCACTCCGGCCATGACGTCGATGTAGACCCTGCCGCCCCAGTCCTGTGAGATCTGGTCCACGAACCGTTGGCCGAACCCCGTGGAGCCCCGCGGGTTGAGCAGCACCGTGACGTATCCCGGTGCGGCGAACATCTGTGCATTCCAGCGCGAGTGGAAGTTGTCGCGCCACGCCCCCTGGGGCCCGCCATGGATCAGCACGAGCAACGGGTAGCGCTTGCCCCGCTCGTACTGTGGCGGCCGCACCAACATGCCCCGCACCGTGTTGCCGTCAGCCCCAACCCAGCTGATCTGCTCTGCGGGGTACATCTGCACCTGCTGCAGCAACTCATCGTTGAGTTCGGTGAGGCGCCGCGGCTGGCCCCCGGCGTTGATCGTCCAGGCATAGACCTGGCCGGGCCGGTCGATTGCGTCGTTCACGAACGCCAATGTGTTTCCGTCGCCCGAAATGGACAGCTGCGAGCTGTTGCCCCACCTGAGCAGCGCCTCGACACGACCCTGGACATTGGTCCGGTAGACCACGTTGCGGTGGCCGTCCTGGGCCGTGAACACGAGCTCCCGCGAGTTGGGGAGCCACAGGTAGTCGGACACCCACCGATCGAAGTCGCGCGTGACCTCGCGTACGCGTCCCGTCGTCAGCTCACGCACCATGAGACGCCACCTGTCCGATTCGAACCCGGCACGCTCCTGCGAGAGGAAGGCGAGAGATCGCCCGTCAGGCGAAGGTGACGGGTGCCGTTCGGCTCCCCGCAGTCCGGATGTGAGATTGCGCAGCTCGCCACCCTCCAGGGGCACCTGATAAACGTCGGTGTTCGTATGCCAGGCGCCGTCGGCGCCGACCTTGGCCGTGAAGACGAGCGCTTGCCCGTCCGCCGTGAACGCGTAGTCGGCGGAGCCCCCAAACGGCGCTGGCGGCACGTGGTACGGCTTCCCGGCCGTGAGGTCGACGGGCGTGCCCCCGCCTGCGGGGACAACGAAGAGGTGGCTGCGCCGCCCGTCGTCCCACGTCGTCCAGTGCCGGAACAGCAGCTCCTCGTAGGCGCGCGCGCCGCTGGGCCGCTCGCCGGCTGCCTCGAGCCGCCTGGCGTTGCAATCGTCGTCGGGGCAATCGGGGAACACGTCGGATACGAAGGCGAGATGCGTTCCGGTGGGAGACCAGATCACGCCGGCGGCCCCCGTGGAGAGCGACACCAGTCGCTGCGCGCGGCCTCGGGTCATCGAGAATACCTGTACCTGCGCGGGACCTGCGCGGGAGGTGACGTAGGCGATGCTCCCCCCGTCGGGCGACCACCGCGCATGGCGGCCGCCGCGCCGGGCGCCCGAGATCTGCCGCGGGGTGCCGCCCCGGGCGGGTACGAGCCACAGGTTGCTGGTGCGGCTGTTCGCGTTCAGGTCGGTGGTGGTCACCTGGTACACCACCCACTGCCCGTCGGGCGAGATCTGCGGATCGGACACCCGATCGAGCGATAGGAACTCGTCGATCGTGATGGCCCGTCCGCCGTTCTGCGCCGGGAGCGGTGCCGGAACGAGGAGTGCCGCCGCCAGGCAGGAGAGTATCGCTGGTCTCATCACGGGATTCCTGGGGATATGCCGCCGCCGAATGTTGCCTCGCCGCACGCGAGGACGCAACCGCCATCCGTCAACGCGGGGAACCTGCGACCTCCTTATATTGGTCAAAGGGTAGAGAGGGGCGGATGGGTTTCCCACCGCACGGTACGTCCACGTCCACGCTGGATGTCTCATGACTACCGTCACCGACAAGGAAAACGAGGCCGCTTCCGCGGCCGACAAGCACGTCAGCGAGCGCGAGGCGCGTCGCGTCGTAGAGGCGGCACGGCAGACGGAGTGGACCGCTCCCAGTTTCGTGAAGGAGCTGTTCAACGGCCGGCTGCACCTCGAGCTGATTCACCCCTACCCACAGATCCCTCAGGCGGAGCTGGATCGCGCCAAGCCCTGGATGGACAAGCTCGCGGCGTTCCTGAAGGCCAATGTAGATGCCGACGCGATCGATCGGGACTACAAGATTCCCGAATCGGTCATCAAGGGGCTCGGCGACCTCAAGTGCATGGCCATCAAGATCCCGGAGGAGTACGGCGGGCTGGGATTCTCCCAGGCCATCTACAACCGCGCGATCTCGCTCGCGACCTGTTACGAGAGCTCCGTCGGCGTGCTGCTGTCGGCCCACCAATCCATCGGTGTGCCACAGCCACTCAAGCTGTTCGGCACGCCCGAGCAGAAGCAGAAATACTTCCCGCGGTTCGTGGCGGGTGAGATCAGCGCCTTCGCGCTGACGGAGCCGGACGTCGGCAGCGACCCAGCCCGGATGCAGACCACCGCCACGCTCACCGACGACGGGGAGGCGTACCTGATCAACGGCGAGAAGCTGTGGTGCACCAACGGGACCATCGCCGACGTCATGGTCGTGATGGCGCGCACCCCGGACAACAGGATCACGGCCTTCATCGTAGAGTCAGACTCGCCCGGCGTCGAGGTGACGCACCGCTGCCACTTCATGGGACTGCACGGCATCGAGAACGCGCTGCTGTGCTTCACCAACGTGCGCGTGCCCAAGGAGAACATTCTCCTGGGGCTGGGCAAGGGCCTCAAGCTGTCCCTCATCACGCTCAACACGGGCCGGCTCACGATCCCCGCGGCGGCCGTCGGCGCGGCCAAGACCTGCCTCGGCATCGCGCGCCGCTACTGCCAGACACGCGTGCAGTGGGGTCACCCCATCGGCAAGCACGACGCGGTCGCGCAGCTCCTGGGCCGGATGGCGGCGACGACCTTCGCCATGGAGGCGGTGGCGGAGCTGGCCGCGAACATGTCGGACCAGGCGAGGTTCGACATTCGGCTGGAAGCGGCGATGGCCAAGATGTGGAACAGCGAGCGCGGCTGGGAACTCATCGACGACACGATGCAGATCCGCAGCGGGCGGGGCTACGAGTCCGCGCCGAGCCTCAAGGCACGGGGCGAGGTGGGCGAGCCCGTCGAGCGCATCATGCGCGACTTCCGCATCAACATGATCTTCGAGGGCTCGAGCGAGATCATGCGCCTGTTCATCGCGCGCGAGGCAGTAGACTCACACCTCAAGGTGGCGGGTGCGATAATCGACCCGGACGCCGCTGTGGGAGCGAAGCTGGCCGCGCTCGTGAGAGCCGGGCTCTACTACGCCTGGTGGTATCCGACGCGCTGGATCGGATGGGGACGCTGGCCGCGTTACGCCGAATTCGGATCGCTGGCGAAGCACGTGCGCTACGTCAACCGTGCATCACGGCGGCTGGCACGGAAGCTGTTCCACGCCATCGTGCGCTTCGGGCCCAAGCTGGAGAAGCGCCAGGCCGTCCTGGCCCGGATGGTGGAGATAGGAGCGGAGCTGTTCGCGATGAGCGCGACGTGCTCGCAGGCCCAGGCGATGAAGACGAGCAAGTCGCCGGAGGAGCGCGCCAAGGCGGAGACGGCCACCGACCTGGCCGACACGTTCTGCCGCCTGTCGCGCCGCCGGATAGAGGCGCGGATGAAGGGGATCTTCAGCAACGACGACGTGAAGGTGTACAAGACGGCGCAGCGGGTCATGTCGAACGAGTTGCAGTGGCAGGAGGAGGGCGTCCCGACGTTCGAGTGACCGCCGCCAGCCCCAAAGAAGGACGGCGGGAGGCACCTGGCCTCCCGCCGTTTCGTTTGACCCATTCCCGAGTGCGGCCTACCGCCCCGCCCTCACAACCTCCGGCCCAGCAGCGGCGGGCACCTTGCCGTCTGCGCTGCCGACTGCGTCCAGCGCCTGCCCAACATCGGCGATCAGATCCTCGAAGTGCTCCACGCCGACGGAGATGCGCGCCAGTCCCGGTGTGATGCCCAGCCGTTCGCGCTCCGCCGGGTCTATGTCGGCGTGGGTCATGGTCCCCGGATGCTCCGCCAGGGACTCGGTCCCTCCGAGGCTCACGGCGAGGCTAATCAACTTGAGAGCGTTGAGGAACTGGAACGCGCCCTTCTCCCCGCCCTCGACCTCGAACGAGATGAGGGAACCCGGCGCCACGCACTGCTTGCGGTACACCGCGATCATCGGGTCGTCCTCGGATAGCAAACCGAGGTAGTTCACGTGCTTGATCTTCGGATGCTGGCTCAGGAAGCGTGCCACGTACTGGGCATTCTTCATCTGCGCGGTCATGCGCATCTTGAGCGTCTCGAGGCTGCGCATCAGCAGCCAGCCGGTCCACGGTCCCGCCGCGGTCCCAATGAAGGTCCGGAGCGTGCGGATCTTCTCCACCACCTCTCGCCGGCCGACGCACGCACCGGCGATCACATCACTGTGGCCTCCGATGAACTTGGTCGCCGAGTAGATCACCAGGTCGGCGCCGTGCTCGAGGGGGTGCTGGAACACGGGGCCCAGGAACGTGTTGTCTACCATGACCACCGGCCGCTCGCCGCCCTGTGCCAGCGAGCGCGCGAGCTCCACCGCGCCCTCGATGTCCACCAGGCCGTTGGTGGGGTTGGCCGGCGTCTCGCTCAGCACCGCGGGCACCCTGCGGCCCGCGACCCGCTCTCGCACGCTCTCCGCGATCTCGGCCGTGGGCACACCCGCAGGGAAGCCCACGACTTCGATCCCGAACTCGGGGAGGTAGTGGTGAATCAGGTACTCGGTGCCCCCGTACAGCGGCTGGCTGATCACCAATACGTCACCCGGCCGGCAGAAGGTGAGCAGGGAGGTGGCGATCGCCGCCATCCCGCTCTGGAACGCCGCGCCGAGCTCGGCGCCGTCCCACAGGCAGAGCCGGTCCTCGAGGATCTCCAGGTCCGGGTTGTTGAGCCGGCTGTAGATGAGCCCCATCTCCTCCTTGGGCCCCTGCTCGCGCAGCCCCAGGGCGATCTCGAAGAACGCCTTGCCGGCCTCGGAGTTCTTGAATACGAAAGTCGATGTCTGGAAGATGGGGCACTTGATGGCCCCTTCGGAGAGCGACGGGTCGTACCCGTAGCTCATCATCATGCTCTCCGGCTGCAGCTTCTTGTCCCCGATCATCATCGTCTCGGGCTGCTGCTTTATCTTGCCGCTCACGCGTTCCTTGTAGTATTTCGCCACCGCTCCCCTCCCGCAAAGTCCAGTATAGAAGAATCGTCCGGTCGCAGACCGAGGTCAAGCCATAGCGAGCGTAACCGACTGTTACAGTTGAGATTAGATTGATTCGACCCATGCGCCGCCGCACCTTCATCGCCTCCGCAGGCGCGCTCGCCCTCGCCTGCGCGCGCCGCGGCCGGCTGGCTCCCGCGCCGGGACCGCAGCGCGGCATCGGATTCGACGCGTACCGCACCAGGCCCTCGGGCGATGACTTCGCGGCCCTCGCCGACCTGGGCGCGACCCACCTGGCGTTGTTCTCATTCGGATACATGCGGCGCCACACCGATCCCGTGGTGCTGCGATACGCGGGAGAGGACACGGACTGGTCCCTCACCGATGAGGGGCTGCTGGCAACGGGCCGCATGGCCCGGGACGCGGGGCTGAGGGTGCTGCTCCTGCCCACGCTGTCCGACTTCGTGGACGGGCACTGGCGCGGCGAAGTGAGAATGGACGATGAGGACGCGTGGCAGGCGTGGTTCGCGTCCTACGGCGACTTCCTGCTGCATTACGCCGAACTGGCCGATGAGATGCGCGCGGTGGGCCTGAGCGTGGGCACCGAGCTCCGCGGGACGGTGCACCGCCAGTCCGAGTGGCGCAGCACGATCGCGTCCGCGCGGGAGAGCTTCCGCGGGTGGCTCACCTACGCGGCCAACTGGGACGATTACGATCGGGTCCCGTGGTGGGACGCCCTCGACCTGATCGGCGTGCAGGCGTACTTCGAGCTCGCCGATCCGGGTGGAGCGGACGATCCTGCGGGACGCAGCGACCGGCTGCGGGAAGCATGGGTTCCGATCAGGCACCGACTGGCCCAGGTGAGCGCAGCCGCCGGCAAGCGAGTGCTGTTCACCGAGATAGGCTACAAGTCCCACGGCGGTGCGACGGTCCATCCCTGGAACTGGGAGATCTCGGGCGCCCGCGACTGGGAGCTCCAGGCCAGCGCCTACGAGGCGGCCTTCGACGCGCTATGGCGGGAGCGGTGGTTCGCCGGTTTCTACTGGTGGAAGTGGCGGCCCGACGCCCGATCCGACACCGACTACGAGCGCGACTTCACCCCCCAGGGGAAGCCTGCGGAGGCGGTGGTGCGGCGGTACTATTCAGGCACCTAAGACGTGCGCAGAATTCGAGAACGAGGTCCGACGCGATGCCCAGTGCCACTCTCGCCTGTCAGTTCTGCGGCCAGCTGAACAAGGTGGATCTCAGCCGGCACGCCGACCGTCCCAAGTGTGCCGAGTGCACCAAGCCCTTCCTGGTGGACCGGCCCGTCAAGGTGACGGAGGAGAACTTCGACGTCACGGTGCTGAAGTCCGAAGTCCCGGTGCTCGTGGACTTCTACGCGGACTGGTGCGGACCGTGCCGCGTGATGGCACCGGTGCTGGATGAGATCGCAGAGGCCAACGCCGGCAAGCTGCTCGTGGCGAAGGTCGATACGGAAGCCTCGCCCGCGGTGAGCCAGCGCTACGGCATCCGCTCGATCCCCTTCTTCGGCCGGTTCGAGAACGGCCAGATGGTCAGGACCGCCGTCGGCGCCGTAGGGCGGGATGGTCTGGCGGAGCTCGCGGGTTAGTCGGGCAGCCCCTTCTCGATCACGATCTCCATGGCTTCCGCAAACCGATCCACCTCGTCCAGCGTGGTGTACACGTTGGGCGTCACACGAATGCCCCTGCACGCAGGGTGCCCTATCGGCGTCACGATGATGCGCTGTGTCTTCCACAGGTGCTGGGTCAGCGCGCCCGGCTCCACTCCCTCGATCCCCACGTTGGCGAGGCCGCACGACATCTGGGGGTCGAAGCTGGTGTTCAGCACCACACCGGGCTGGCCCTCCAGCCGCCTCATCCACCGATCGCGCAGGTAGCGCAGCCGCGCCGCCTTCCGCTCCGGTCCGATCCCCTCGTGGAACGTCAGCGCCTCGGCGATGGCGTTGTGGTTGGCCGCCGGATGCGTACCGATCTCCTCGAACTTGTGGATGTCGTCGTCCATCCTCTCCGGCGCCGCCATCAAAGGCCAGGTTTGCTCGATCCGATCCTTGCGGACGTAGAGAAAGCCCGTTCCGATCGGGGCCAACAGCCACTTGTGCAGCGAGCACCCGTAGTAGTCGCAGCCGATCGCACCGCCGTCGAACGGGAACTGCGCGAAGGCGTGGGCGCCGTCCACGATCGTGATGATGCCCCGCTCCCGCGCCATGCGACAGATTTCCTGCGCCGGGAAGATCTGCCCGGCGATGTTCGTGATGTGGCAGAAGTGGATCACCTTGGTGCGCGGCGTGATCGCCTGCTCGAACATGTCCACGAGGTACTGCATGCTGGGCGGCGGCGTGGGGAATGAGACCATCTTGAGGACGATGCCCTCGCGCCTGTGACGCTGGTCCCACGTAGTGTTCATCCGTGGGTAGTCCTGGTCGGTGGTCAGGACCTCGTCGCCGGGCTCCAGGTTCACTCCGAGCTGTGCGATCTCGAGCGCCTCGCTGGCGTTGCGCGTGATGGCCATCTCCGCTGGATCGCAGCCGAACGTGCGCGCCAACCTGATGCGCACCGCTTCGACCTGGGGCTCCAGGACGCGCCACATATAGTAGACGGGCGCCTGGTTGGATATCTCCAGATAGCGGCGCATAGCGTCCTGAACGACCTTGGGACTGGGGCAGACGCCGCCGTTGTTGAGGTTCACCAGCGAGCGGTCGACGGTGAACGCCTGCTGGATCCCGAACCAGAAATCCTCGTCCTCGGCGAGCGCCTCAGGGCTGCGGTTCCCTGCGCGGGCCGACGTGGAGTAGATGCGCTCCAGCCCGTCGTTCCTGAGCGCGGGAAGCGCGATCGCAGCCGTGCCGAACATGGAGTGCAAGAAGTCGCGACGCGTGAGCACGGTGAGCTCCTGGGTAGGCGTGTGCGTACGGTAGGTTAGCGCGAGTCTGTTGCCGCGGTCGGGTGATGTCAATAGCGGCGGTACAGCAAGAAAGACCCCACCAATGCGATCAATGCGAAAGCGAACCACTGGATGGCATACGACAGGTGGGGGCCCTCGGTGAGCTTGGGCAGCTGAACCGCTTGAAGCGCCGTCGGCGCATGCTCGGGCAGTTCGGTGCGGCGCAGCACGAGGCTACGAAGAGCGTACGGGAAATCCGGCGCGAGCGTTTCCGGATCGACGCGCCGCACGTGACGCGGCCACGTCGAGTCCGCCACGGTCACCGCCGGCAGAGATGTGACCCCGACCAGCACGCCGCGCACGTCCGCGCTGCCGGGCTCGGACACGGAAGTCAACTCGACGGTCCTCGCGTCGGGCGAGAAAACCCATCCACGCTCTACCAACACGGCGGTCGAGTCGGCCAGAACGAGCGGCGTAACCACGTACACTCCCGGGTTCCCCCGATGGCTGCGCGCCATCACGACCAATTGCCTCCCAAAATCAAACGTGCCGCTCGCGGCGGCACGTCGAAATCGGAGTGAATCGGAGGCTTCGTTCGTATGCGGAATCTGTGACGCGTCGAGCGGTGGCTCCTCACTGCGCACCCGGAGCTCGGCGTTGAACGCCCGCCTCTCGCTACGGCGCTCGAGCTGCCACACGCCGAGCCGCACGAACAGGGTCGCGGCCAGCAACCCGACCACTAATGGAGCGTAGCGCTTCACGTCGCGGCGGGGCGCCCCACTATCACCTCGGGCGCCATGCCGAGGAAGAGACCGGTCTCCACCACGCCCGGGCGATGGAGCAAGACATGATCGGCGTGCTCGGGATCGCCAAGCCCTTCGGGGAACGTCACGTCGATGATGTAGTGACCGCCGTCCGTGACGTAGGGGTCGCCGGCATCCGTCGAGCGCAGCTCGGGCTCTCCACCCAGCTCCCTCATTGCGGGCAGGTGCGTCTTCCAGCCGAACGGCATCACCTCGACCGGCACCGGGAAGCCCTTGCCGAGGCGCTGCACCAGTTTCGACTCGTCCACGACGATGACGTAGAGACTGGTGGCTGCGGCCACGATCTTCTCCCACAGCAGCGCTCCACCGCCCCCCTTGACGAGGTTGCCTTCGGGATCCACCTGATCCGCCCCGTCGATGGTCACGTCCACCACCGGGTGATCCTCCAGCGTCGTGAGCGGAATACCGAGCGACTCCGCCTGGTCGCGCGTGCGCGTAGACGTCGGAATTCCAACGATGCCGCTCAACTCACCGGCGACGAGACGCCGCCCGATCGCCTCGACGGCCAGCGCGGCCGTAGAGCCGGTCCCGAGACCGAGCACCATGCCCGACTCGACGCGGGCGACCGCCTTCTCGGCGGCGATGCGCTTGAGGTCGGTGCTCACGCGTTCTCCAGGAGCTGCTCGAGGTCGCTCACCCGAATCAGCGGCCGACCGCGCGACGTCAAAGCCTGGAGGTCGCCTGCCGCCTGCGCCGCGATGAGCTCCCCGAACGTGTAGACCTCGCCCGGCACGCGAACATCGGTCGCGCTCGGCTCGTACAGCTGAATGAAGTGCCCCTTGGGCGGGCCACCCTTGTGATACTGCCCCGTGGAGTGCAGGTACCGCGGTCCGTAGCCGGACGTGACCGCGGCCTCGAGCCGGTCCCCGAGCCACACTCTCAGCGTCCTCAGCCGCTCGTCGTTCTCCGTCGTCGGTGGGAGATAGGCGAGCACCGCTACGTAGTCGCCTTCCCGGGTGCCCTCGAAGAACGAGAGAACGTCGTGGCGCCTGGGCTGCGGCAACACCGCCGGCTCTGTCCGGTCGGCCAGCATGCGCTGAGTGTTGCGCTTGCTCTCCGCCACGTTCGGCTGATCGAACGGGTTGACCCCGAGCACCGCGCCGGCCACCGCAGTCGCGCACTCCCAGCCGAAAAACTCGGCCGCCAGATCGTACTGGTCCTCGAGGGTGATCCGCACGACGGGGTGCCCCGCACTCACGAGGCGGCCCATCCAGGTCTCGCGCCGCGGATCCTCCTCGCCACGCAGTTCCATCACGACGAAGAGCCGGTCTGCCGGGTAGGCCGTCGCCCGCCGCATGACGTGGTCGACCACGGGAAGGATTCCCTTGCCATCCTTCCCGGTGCTCTCGGCAACGAGCTGCTCGGCCCACATCCCGAATGGGGCGATCCCGGGAGAGAGCACGAACGTCAGCTTGTCGCGGCCGGAGAGAGCGGCTTCGGCCATGACGGTCCCCAGCCAGGCGCCCGGGTTGCGGGCGGGCGGAACGTCCGCGCCGCACTTGGCCGCCATCGCCTCGGCCCGCCCGAGCAGCACCTCCAGCGGAACTCCCATCAGCGCTGCCGGCACCAAACCGAAGAGCGACAGCGCCGAATAGCGGCCGCCGATGTCGTCGGGGTTCAGGAATATCCGGCGGAAACCCTGCTCCTGCGCGAGCCGCTCCAGCGGGGTGCCGGCGTCCGTGATCGCGACGAACTGGGAGCCGCATCCGGCGGTCTGTTTCCAGAAGTAGCGATAGAAGCTCAGCGTCTCGAGCGTCGTTCCCGATTTGCTGGCCACGATGAACATCGTGCGATCCAGGTGCCCGCCATTCTCCACGGCGGCGATCGCACGAGGATCGGTGCTGTCGAGCATGTGGAAGCTCGGGTAGCCGGCCCGCCGGCCGAAGCTGCGCAGGAAAACCTCGGGGGCGAGGCTCGAACCGCCCATGCCCAGCAGGACCACCCGGTCGAAGTCGCGGCGTATCTCGTTCGCAAACGCCTCGAGGTCGCCCACCACGCGCGACATCTCTCCACCCACTTTCAGCCAGCCCAGTCTGTTCGTGATCTCGGGAGTCTCGGGGTCGTCGGACCAGACGGTCGGGTCCTTGGCCCAGATGCGCGGTACGACGCTGGCCCCGCGAATCGTCTCCAAACGGCGCACGACGGCAGCGCGCAGGTCCTGAATCATGGTCACCGGTCGAGCAGCGCGCGGGCGCGCTCCAATGCCCAGTCCACGGTAAAGCCGTAGACCTCGAACAGTTCCTTGTAGGGCGCGGATGCTCCGAAGCGGCCGATACCGAGAACGTCTCCACCGTCCCCGACCCAGCGATACCAGGATATGGGATGCGCAGCCTCGATGGCCAGCCTCGCCTTCACTCCCGGCGGGAGCACCTCGTCTCGGTAGGAGGCTGGCTGCGCGGCGAACAGCTCCAGGCTGGGCACGCTCACGACGCGGCTGGCTACCCCCTCCGCTTCGAGCTTCTCTCGCACGCCGAGTGCGAGCTCGACCTCGGACCCGCTGGCAAGCAGGATGAGACGGGGCTTCCCGTCCGCCGCTTCAGAGAGCACGTACGCCCCGCGCCGCACTCCCTCGGTGGCATCGAGCCCACTGCGATGGAGGTTCGACACCTTCTGGCGCGTGAGCACCAGGGCGGTGGGCGTCCCGGTCTGCTCCAGCGCGACCCGCCACGCTCCCACCGTCTCGGCGGCATCCGCCGGCCGGATGACTGTCAGGTTGGGAACAGTGCGCAGCGTCGCCAGCATCTCGACCGGCTGGTGGGTGGGACCGTCCTCGCCGAGCCCGATCGAGTCGTGCGTGTACACGTATACGACCTTGAGCCCCATCATCGCCGCAAGGCGGATGGGCGGCCGCATGTAGTCGGAGAACACGAGGAAGGTGCCGCCGAACGGTATGAAACCACCGTGCAGCGCCATCCCGTTCATGACGGCGCCCATCCCGTGCTCCCGCACGCCGAAGTACATATTGCGGCCGTCCAGTGAGCCGGGCCCCAGGTTTGGAGCGCCCTTGATGATCGTGTTGTTGGAGGGGCCCAGATCCGCGGAGCCGCCGATCAGCTCCGGCAGCTCGGGCGCCACCGCATTCAGCACCATGCCCGACGCTGCGCGCGTCGCGAGTGCGTCATCGGCCGGAGTGAAGCTGGGGAGCGCCGCCTCCCAACCACTCGGAAGCCTGCCCGCCCACCGCCGCTCCAACTCGGCGGCGAGCTTCGCGTGCGCGGCCGCATAGCGCTTGAAGGCCTGATTCCACTTGACCTCCAACTCCGCGCCCGCTGTGCTGCAGCGCCGCCACTCGGCCAGCGCCTCTTCCGGGATGACAAATGGCTCCGCGCTCGGCCATCCGAGGTTCTGTTTGGTGAGCTTCACTTCGTCTTCGCCCAAGGGCGCACCGTGGGACGCGGCGGTGTCCTGCTTGTTGGGACTCCCGTACGCGATGTGGGTGCGCACGATGATCAGCGACGGACGCTTCGTCTCCTGCTTCGCCTCGATCGTGGCCCAGTCCAGGGCAGCGAGATCGTTCCCGTCGTCCACACGCAGCACGTGCCACCCGTACGCCTCGAACCGCTGCGCCACGTCGTCGCTGTACGTGAGGTCGGTGGCCCCATCGATGGTGATGCGGTTGTCGTCGTAATAGCCGATCAACTTGGCCAGCCCGAGGTGTCCGGCCAGGGATGCGACCTCGTGCGAAACCCCCTCCATGAGGTCGCCGTCGCTGGCGACGAAGTACACGCGATGGTCGATGATCTCGTGCTCCGGCCTGTTGAACTGCGGAGCCAGGTGGGCCTCGGCGAGCGCCATTCCAACTGCGTTGGCGACACCCTGGCCCAGCGGCCCGGTGGTCGTCTCCACCCCCGGGGTGTGGCGGTACTCAGGGTGGCCCGGAGTCTTGCTGCCCAACTGCCGGAAGTTCCTGATCTCGTCGAGCGAGAGGTCATAACCGGTCAGGTGGAGCAGGCTGTAGAGCAGCATCGACGCATGCCCGCAGGAGAGCACGAATCTATCGCGGTCCTGCCAGGCGGGGTTCGCCGGGTTGTGACGCAGGTGTTTCGTCCACAGCACGTAGCACAGCGGCGCCAAGCCCATCGGCGCCCCGGGGTGGCCGGAATTGGCCTGCTGGACCGCGTCCATCGTGAGCGCGCGTATCGAGTTGATGCAGAGTTGGTCGAGGGCGGCGGAACGCGCCACAACGGCCTCGGGCATGGCGGGATCTCCGTCTGATGCGTGCGTTGGGCAAGAAGATACACGCGTTGCCGGGTTCACGCTTCCTTCACCGTCTCTTCAGCCAGGCAGGCCCACTCTGCCCAAAGGGTTTGTCCTGGAGGGCCGATGCAGTTGCTCACCGTAGCCTCGCTGATCGCCGCAGCCGCCGCGATAGCCCTGGTGTCCTTCTGGGCGGGCACGCGTGTGGCGCGGGGCACCACGGCACAGTTGGCAGGCGCGGCTCAGCAATTCTGCCTGGAGCACTGCCGCCTCCCCGACAGCAGCTGTCCGCTGATACGCGCCGGCATGCGACGCGAGGACTGCCCGCTGTGGCGAATGGTGGGCGCCGCCGCCCCAACGAACGTCCCCGTGGACCGCGCAGCGCCGCTCGGAGCCGGCCCCTACCGAAACCCGGGAGGCGCACCCGAGCGGCCCGATTCACGGTAAACTCACCCTCCCCAATCCGCGGCCTCCAGATCGGTTTTCCGAGAAGGAGGCCGCCTCTTTCTCGCCTCGACCGGCCTCGCCCCAGACGCCCTGGTGTTATTCTTCAACTGCCACCGAACGCGCTAACCCAAACCTGATTCCGATTATGGCAAATCCCTTCGACTCCCGATCCGTTCTCACGCTTTCCGAGGGGAAGGTCGCACTGTACCGGCTGGACGCGCTGGCCCGTGCGGGCCTGGCGGACCTGGACAGGCTCCCGTTCTCGATTCGGATCCTGCTGGAGAACGTGCTGCGCCACGCCGGCAACGGGATCGTGACGGAAGACCACGTCGCCGCGGTCGCGAACTGGCGGCCCGAGCCCGATCGCAGCCTCGAGGTGCCGTTCATGCCGGGCCGTGTGGTGCTGCAGGATTTCACCGGAGTGCCGGCCGTGGTGGATCTCGCGGCGATGCGCGACGCAATCGTCGCCCTGGGAGGCGACGCGGACCAGATCAACCCGCTCGTGCAGACCGATCTGGTGATCGACCACTCGGTGCAGGTGGATTTCTTCGGCTCGCCCACTGCATTCCAACTGAACGTCGCGCGCGAGATGGAGCGGAACAGCGAGCGCTACCGCCTGCTCAAGTGGGCGCAGCAGGCGTTCCGCAACTTCCGCGTCGTGCCGCCGGGCACCGGCATCGTGCACCAGGTGAACCTCGAGTACCTGGCCAGCGTGGTGCGCGCCGTGCCACAGGACGGCGAACTGGTAGCGTTCCCGGATACGCTGGTGGGAACCGATTCGCATACGACGATGATCAACGGACTCGGCGTCGTCGGCTGGGGCGTTGGCGGCATCGAGGCCGGGGCCGGGTTGCTGGGGCAGCCTTACTTCATGCAGCTGCCCGAGGTGGTGGGGATGAAGCTCACCGGCCAGCTGCCGGAGGGTGCCACCGCGACGGACCTCGTGCTCACGGCCACGCAGATGCTCCGCAAGTTCGGCGTCGTGGGCCGGTTCGTGGAGTATTTCGGCCCCGGCCTGCCCAACCTCGGCCTCGCCGACCGTGCGACACTCGCGAACATGTCACCCGAGTACGGCGCAACGATCGGGTTCTTCCCGGTGGACCGGGAGACCCTGGTGTACCTCGAGCGCACAGGCAGGCCCAAGGCATTGGTGGAGCGCGTGGAGCGCTACTGCAAGGAGCAGCAGCTGTTCCACACCGAGAGCACTCCCGATCCGGAGTACTCGGCGGTACTGGAGCTCGACCTGGGGACGGTGGAGCCTTCCCTCGCGGGCCCGCGGCGGCCGCAGGACCGGGTGGCGCTGCGTGATCTCAAGGAGTCCTTCCTGCAGGTTCTGCCGAACCTCGTCCCAACAGGCGCCAAGCGCGAGGTGCCGGAGAAGGACGGCGACCGCTGGAGCGGTGATGGAGGGCAATCTCCGGCCGAGGCGGTTGCGCTCCACGTCGCAGAGGCCTGCGATATCGAGCACGAGGGCAGCCGGTTCGACCTGCGTGACGGATCGGTCGTGATTGCCGCCATCACGAGCTGCACCAACACGTCGAACCCCTCCGTGATGATCGGGGCGGGACTGGTGGCCCGGAACGCGGTGGCGAAGGGACTCGGGCGGCAGCCCTGGGTCAAGACGAGCCTCGCACCGGGCTCCAAGGTCGTCACAGACTACCTGCGGCAGGCCGGTGTACTCGGGGACCTCGAGGCCCTGGGCTTCCACCTGGTGGGGTACGGCTGCACGACCTGCATCGGCAACAGCGGGCCGCTCGCGGAACCCATCGCGCGGGCCATCAGCGACCACGACCTCGTGTGCGCGTCGGTACTGTCGGGCAACCGCAACTTCGAGGCGCGAGTGCACCCGTTGGTCCGGGCGAGCTATCTCGCCTCTCCCATGATGGTCGTGGCGTTCGCCATCACGGGCCGCGTGGACATCGACCTGGCCACGGAGCCGCTGGGGACCGGAGCCGACGGTCAGCCCGTCTACCTCGAGGACATCTGGCCCGGCCCGCAGGAAGTGAAGGACGCCGTTACGGCTTCACTAGAGCCCGGGATGTTCGAGCGCGAGTACGCCGGGGTGTTCGACGGCGACGAGGTGTGGCAGGCGCTGCCGGTACCCAAGGGCACCGGGCGTTACACCTGGGATCCGGAATCCACCTACATCGCCAACCCGCCGTTCTTCGAGGGAATGGGCGCCCGGCCCGCCCCGAGGGGAGACATCGAGGACGCCCGCCTGCTGGCGTGGCTCGGCGACTCTGTCACCACCGATCACATCTCGCCGGCGGGCGCGATCCCGAAGGACAGTCCGGCCGCGCGGTGGCTGACCGGCCACGGCGTGAAGCCCGTGGAGTTCAACACGTTCGGGTCCCGCCGCGGCAACCACGAGATCATGATGCGCGGCACGTTCGGGAACATCCGCATCAAGAACAAGCTCGTGGAGGGCAAGGAGGGTAACTGGACGGAGTATCTCCCGACGGGCGAGCAGACCTCCATGTACGACGCCGCCATGCAGTAC
>JAUVTI010000223.1 GCA_030601605.1 Gemmatimonadales bacterium | reverse complement strand
GCCTGGCCGGTCCGCGAAGGGCAAGTCGCAGCTGGCCGCGTCGGCGTCGAGGTGGTCGTACAGCGAGCGGATCGTATCGTGCAGCTCGCGCCGCTCCTCGCCGAGTTCCTCCATGGCCCGTCGCTCGATGAGGGTGAGCTGTGAGCCGCGGTGGATCTCGTTGTAGAGGGACACGAGCACCTGCAACGACGAGCGCGACAACGACACGCGCGCCGATGTTCCGGTCGACACGTACCACGATTCGGCGCGCTCGTCGAAGAGGACGGTGTAGAGGTCTTCCGATGGATCGGGCGTCATGCCGTGTCGTTCCTGTCCGCAGTGCCTTGATCGCCGCGCCCCGCCGGGGGCCCGGAGCGATCCTCGCGTCGGTCGCGCTTCTCGTCGCCGCGACGTTCCTCGGCGGCGCGTCAGCTGAACACACCCCCGCGTGCGCGGCCGATTCGGTCACCCTTACGTCGCCAGGCGGCTCCGTGCTCTACGCGATCACCTATCGGCCGCAGGATGCGACATCTGGAGCGATCGTCCTGGTCGGTGAGCACGCGGCGAATCCCGCGGATTGCTGGGGGAGCCTGCCCGACACGCTGTGTGCCGGCGGTTTCGAGGTGTGGCTCCTGGAAACGGAGGCACCGGCCGTGATTGCGGATGCAGCCGAGCAGCCGGTCCAACTTCCCAGGGGACGTAAGGTCTCCGCATTCCTCGACGTGTTGGAGGATTCGGTCGAGAGCGTGGCCTTGGTGTGCGTGGGAGATGCCGGCTGGTGCGTGCCCGCGATCGTCTCGCGGGAGGCGAGGGTCCGCGCCGTCGCGTGGCTCGCGCCGCGGGGGGATCCTCAGCTGTGGGAAGCGTGGCGCCTTCCAGAGGGGCGTCACCTCCCGCTGCTCCTGATCAGCACACGCGAGGAGCCTGCCGGCTCTGCGCTTGCAGCTGATCTTTTCTCGCGATTCAATGCGATGTCGGAACTGCGCATTTTCAGCCGGGGTCAGGGAGGGTGTGCGCTCTTGGGTCGCGCCCACCTGCAGGTCGATCTGCGCATCTGGCTCCAGGCGGTGCTTGGCGAGGGGCGCTCCGAGGGAGAAGGAACTCGCGAATGAGACCAGCGGTCCTGTGGATCGCCGTCCTGATCGGCGTGTCCGGCAGCCTGTGGTGCGCGGTCCCAGCGGCCTCCCCGGGGACAGCGGAACAGGCCGAGTGGAGCCGGCTCTTGGGTGATGCGCTCGCGGCCCGTGAGTTGGGCGACCGCGAACGGGCCTACGAGCTTCTGCTGGAGATGGAGGCCGCGCGTCCCGATGATCCGCTCGCTCCCTACCTCCTCGCGCGGCATGCCGAGGAAGAGGGAGCCATCCGTCAGGCGCTCTACCGCTACCAGAGGCCGCTAGGATCTCCACCGGCGGAGCGTCCGGCGGACTGGATGCAGCTCACCGCCGGCCGGTGGGTTCGGGCGCGCCAGAAGCTGAGCGAGCTGCGCGTGCGTGAAGCGTTGGCCGCCGCGGACTCGCAGGAGCTTCACGCCGGGCTCTGCGTCGTGCTTCCCTTGGAGCCGATGATCCTCGGCGAGGACAGCGCGCTCGCGGATCTGGAGGCGCTGGGGATGGCGGCGGCCTCCTGGATCACTGCCGCGCTGACGCAGATGGCAGATGCCCAGACGGTTGACCTCCATACGGTGCAATTGCTGAGCCGCGTGCTGAGCGCCCGGGAGCTGCCGAGAACGACCCTGGCTCCCTTGCGGAAGCCTGAGTTCGGCGAGGCCGTGGCTCCGATCACGACGACACTCGGTGTGGCCCAGCGGCTGGCCGCCCTGCAACCCAGCGGTGCCCCACCGTGGGATGCCGAGGGGGCCGTTCCAGGGCGCTATCTCACCGTCCAACCGATCGGCGAGTGGACGCCCGAGCTGGCGCGCGCCGTGGCGCACTTCCAGGCCGATCACGGCTTGGTGCCGTCGGGGGCCCTCGACCCAGAGGTTCGCCGCGCCCTGGAGCTGGCCTTTCGCCAGTCCCTGCAGCCGGTGGTCGCGGCCCCGCCGCAGACGGTCGGTGCCGATCCGGTGCGGGCCATCGGAAACCTCCTGGGTGCCGAGGCGTTGCTCACCGGTACCCTGGAGCGCGAGGCAGGCGGTGTGATCCGCTGGGACGTGGCCTGGCTGTCGCCCGGTGACGGATCACTTATTTCCAAGCCGCTCACGGGAATCCTGCCCGAGACGCGGTTCCGCGAGGCGTGGACGCGCATGTTGCGCCGCATCCTCGAGGCGGCCCCGCCTTGCATCCGGGCGGGCGGGTGCGCCGATCTCGTCCTGCCGCCCATTCCCGAGTGGATCGGCGCCCGAGACTATGGGCGCGCATTGCTCCTGCTCGAGGACGATCGTCCCTACGAGGCGTCACGGCAGTTCAAGTTGGCGGCCGTGGAGGGTGCCGGCGACCGGGCCGCCTGGTACGCCATGGCCTGGGGCGCGTCGGAAGAGACGCTGGCAAGACTCGAGCAGGCGGCTATCGAGTATGCGTTCCATGGCCCGCTCGAGCTGGACGAGATGCTCCTCGACGGTGCCGGTTGGACGCTCGCGAGCGGTCTCTTGCGAAAGCTCCCGGACGAGGTCGCGGTGCGCGGGTCGCATCGCGCGGATTCGGGTCTGCAGTACTTCCCCCGGACCGCGTGGATTCACGTGTACGGCCAAGTGGAGGGGCGATGAAGAGGCGCGTCGAGAGCCGCGGGAGCGCGCCGGCGCTGTGGCGGGGCTGCGCGCTTGCTCTGCTGTGCCTCTTCTCGCCCGGGGCGCGTTCCCAGGCCACGACGCCGGTGACGGCGGGCGTATGGGCCGATGCCGTGAACTGGGACCTCAAAGGGACGGCGAGCGAAGAGACCGAGGGTGCCGTGACGCAGACGCTCACCGGCATCTGGGTGAACTTCCCGCTGGCGCGCAGCGTCGATGCGCGTTTTGAGCTGGCCTCCTCGCCGACCAGCTCCCCGGGGCCGTCCCTGGGCTTCGGCGACCTGCTGGGGGCG
>JAUVTI010000064.1 GCA_030601605.1 Gemmatimonadales bacterium | reverse complement strand
GAGTTGCTCGGGAGCGACGGGGGCCTTCTGGGCTCGTTCGGGGACCCTCCTCCGTGAACTGCACCAGGCGGCACTCTCCGTCTTCACGAACTGATCTCCTGCCCCTCCCTGGCGTCCTTCCCCAACGTGCGGACGATTGCGTAGAGCGCCGCGGAGCCGACCACGATCATCGCCAGGGCACCCCACGGCGAGGAGCCGAGCACGGTGCCGAGGATGATCAATGCCAGGAGGGAGACGCCGGCCACCACGAGTGCGCATGGAAGCTGCGTGCGCACGTGATCCACGTCGCCGCATCCCGACGCCATCGAGCTCAACACCGTGGCATCCGGGATCGGCGAGCAGTGGTCGCCGAATATCGCTCCGGCGAGCACCGCCGCGATGCCGCCCACGAATGCGCCCGTTGCGGCGCCGCCCCCGAGCCCACCGCCCAGCGCCACGGCCAGCGGCACCACGAGCGGGATCAGGATCGCCATCGTGGCCCACGAGGTCCCCGTGGCGAACGCGATCAGCGCCGCCACCACGAAGACCGTGGCAGGCAGCAGCGACAGGGGGAGCCGCTCCGAGAGCACGCTCGACAGGAACGAGGCGGTCGAGAGCGAGCTCGTGACCTCGCCGAGCGACCAGGCGAGCACAAGGATCACCATGGCGAGCACCATGGCCTTCATCCCGCCTATCAGTGCGGTGACCGATTGGGAGAGCGTCAGGATCCGCTGCGAGGTGGCCAACCCGATCGCGACCACACAGCCCATCAAGGAGCCCCACAGCAGAGTGGAGAATGCGTCGGTGTTGTTGAGGATGTAGCGCGACGTTTCCTGGAAGCCGGTCGTGCCCGCTTCGGAGAGGCCCCTGGTCCCCGTCCACGCGAGCCCCGCCAGAACGACCACGACCACGGTCAGCACCGGCAACATGCCGTTCCACCACCTGAGTGGAGTGCCGTCCGGCTCGGCGCCCAGCTCTGCCTCGAGGTCTGCGGCCAGCTGTGCTCCCGGCCGGTACAGGCCGCCGCCGGAAGCCGCACGCTGCTCCGCCCTGAGCATGGGACCGAAGTCGCGCCGCGAGATTGCGATGAGGGCCACCGCGAAGATGGCGAGGATCGGATAGAACAGGTACGGGATGGACATCAGGAAGACGCCGAACGGCGAGGCGGCGGTCAGCTGCTCGGCCACCGCGCCGGTCGCCACTCCCTGATCTACGGCCAGGCGCATGCCGTCGCCGATGAGGCTGATCTCGTAACCCACCCACGTCGACACGAACACGATCGCCGACACGGGAGCGGCGGTCGAGTCCACGATGTAAGCCAGCTTCTCGCGCGAGATCCCCCGCATGTCCGTGAGGGGCCTCATCGTGTTCCCCACGATCAGCGTGTTGGCGTAGTCGTCGAAGAACACCGCGAGCCCGGCGAGCCACGTAGCGAGCTGCGCCCGGCGCGGAGTCGTGGCCAGCGGAGTGACGGCCTCCACGATGGCCCGCGTCCCGCCCATGCGCGTCATCAATCCGACCATGCCGCCCAGCAGCAGCGAGAAGATGACTATCGAGGCGTGCGACGCGTCCGCAAGCGCCGGCATGATGAACCGGTCGATGGTCATCAGCAGCGCGGCGAACGGATTGTAGCCGGCCAGGAAGAGGCACCCGAGCCAGAGCCCGAGGAACAGGCTGCTGACCACCTCGTGGAACACGAGCGCCAGCACGATTGCGAGAAGTGGCGGCAGAATTGAGAACCACGCGGGGAAGGCCCGCCGGGAGACGGTGACCTCGGTATCACCAGCCCGGACCGTGAGCGGCAGCTGATCGCTGCTCTCGATCACGATGTCGGTGAACGTCACTTCACCCACCGGCGGCACAAGCGCCTCACCCAGCAGCGTCCCGTCCGCGGTCAGAACCTCCACCCGCAGCGTGTCGAGCGACCGCGGCGCCGTGACCGTGACCTGGAGGGAGATGCCCTTGAGCACCACGGCCGGCATCTCCACTTCGATCTCCTGTGCTGCGAGCGGCGTGCCGACCAGAACCGCGAGGGCGAGGATCGGCCAAACCACCAGTTTGAGACCGCGAGCGTTCCCGGCTGGCACCTGGTATGTCCCTCCGCTAGAGGTGTCGTCGAGCGCGGTGGATTATAGCGTGATTTGGACGACGGCGTGACCGGCGACGGGGGTTCCGTCGAGCGTTCGCGCCGGCTTGAACTCGAACTGCCGCACCTGTTCCATGAACTTGGCGCGGTACTCCGCGTGCTCGATCGGCGGATCGACCTCGACCCGGGTGACCTCCCCCCGCTCATTGACCCAGAAGTGCACGTCGAACGCCTTTCCCCTGAGCTCCTTGGGCCGGTCAGGGGGCAGCGTTATGAACCGGGGCTCGGGCGGTATCACCCCGGACCCGCCGCCGCTGCCGGGGCCCTGGCCCGCGCCTACACCGGTGCCCTGCCCGCTCCCGACACCGCCACCCGTCCCGCTCCCGGCCCCGGGCCCACCTCCCGTGCCCGCACCACGGCCCAGCTGCACGACCTGCAATGCGGGCTGGCGCAGCGCCGGCGGTCGCCACAGTTGCGACTCGTCCGAGAGGGCCAGGGTCGGCTTGGGTAGGGCGAGCTCGACGTACTCCTGCTCCGGCCGGGCCACGGCTGGAGCGGCGGACGCCGCGGCCGGCAGCTCCACGTAGCGCACGATGCCGCTGCCGCCGCCACCACCGCCTCCGGCCGGTCCGGGCCCCCCCAGCGAGGTGAACACCTGGGCGGTGGATGCCGCGACGACGATGATGAGGATGAGGATGGCGGCGTGAACCAGGGCGGAGAACGCCACTCCCGGGATGAAGCGGACTGCGTTGCGCGGAAGGCGCGCGGTGGGAGGGCGCGGCGGTCTCATGGCTCCATTATACACCACGGGCGCGGGAGCCTTCCGGTTTCGGCTCCCGCACCCCGTCCCGCGTCGTTGGCCCCGCCGTCAGTCGCTGCTGGGATCCGGCGGCGTAAACCCGATGACCTGCACGCCCGCTCCGCGAGCGGTGTCCATGGCATCGATCACTTCCTCGTAACGCCGGTTTGGGGCCGACTTGACGAACAGGATCTTCGCAGGACGGTTGTCGTAGATGGTGTGAAACTCCCGGTCGAGATTCGCGAACTCGACCGGTTGGCCGTTGATCGTGTATCCGCCATCCGCCAAGAGCTCCAGCACGATGTTGTTGCTGGGGCCGGCCGACTGCTGCTGGCCGGTGCTCAGGGGCGGCACCTGTACATCCATCGCCATCCGGGAGAGCGGTATCTGCATCATGAAGATGATGAGCAGCACCAAGAGAATGTCGATCATCGGAACGACATTCGGCTCGGGGTCGAAGCTCTGTGTCGCTTCAGGGAGATTGAGTGCCATAGTTAGTCTCCTCCTCCCCCGAAGACGCCCGCTCGCTCTGCCCGCTTCTGTTCAGTGATGGCGGCGAGCACGCGCACCCCCGCGGTCCTGGCTGTCTCGATCGCGTCCTGGATGCGACCGAACGGCAGGGACTTGTCCGCGCGGAAGTACATGATCTTGTCCTTGGTCCGGGTGTCGAACACCTGCCGCAGCACATCCTCGAGCTGGCCCTCGGGAACGATGCCGATCTGGCCCGTGCCGGGATCGAGGTAGAACGTGCCTTCCTGGTCGATCCCCAGCACGACGTCCTCGGGATCATCGGGACGTGACTCGATGTTCTTGCCCAGCGGCATCTCGGCCTGGAACCCCGCCGTGATGACCGGTGTGACGATCATGAAGATGATCAGCAGCACCAACATGATGTCGATCATCGGGACCACGTTGGGCTCGGCCTTTAATGACCCGCCTGCGCCTGCCTGCATACCCATAGCTCAGGTACTCCTCATTGGGTTGGGAGTGCCGACTACTTGCTGGTGGGTCCCGAGGCCGCCTGCTGCGCCTGGAACTCCTTCGTGAAGATCGACCGTCCGAACTCGCTGCCGACGCTCTTGATGAGGTAGTCGACCATCTCCTTCGACGTGTAGGTCATCTCCACCGTCATGTTCTCCACCTTGGTCTGGAAGTAGTTGAACAGCCACACCGCCGGAATCGCGACGGCCAGACCAAACGCGGTGGTGATCAGCGCCTCGGCGATACCAGCGGAGACCGCAGCCAGGCCGCCGGTGCCGCTCGTCGCCATGCCCGTAAAGGAGTTCACGATGCCCATCGTGGTGCCAAGCAGCCCCACAAACGGAGCCGTCGCGCCGACCGTGGCCAGAATGGCCAGGCCGCGCTTGAGCTCGGACAGGATGATCAACATCTGTCGCTCGATCGCCCGCTCGGCGGAGTTGATGTCCCCGCTCGTGATCGTCGCGCGATCGCGCAGCAGCGGCTTCACCTCGGCCAGCGCCTCACCGAGCACCCGGGCCACGTGTGACTCCTTGGCGGCCTCGGCGAGCTCGATCGCCTGGTCGAGCTGCTCCTCCTGCAGGTAGCGCGCAAACTCAGGCGCGAACTTCGCGGTTGCCCTGCGCGCCTTGCGGAACCGCCACCACTTCTGGATTCCGGTGCCCAACGAGATCACGGACATCACGCCCAAGATGAAGATGATGAAGCGCGCGAACCAACCGGCGTCGTGCCAAAGTAAGAGTAGTGATACTTCCATGGTCTACTGGGCCTCCACTCACGAGATGCGTCGTACCGTCAACTCTATGTATCGAGAAAAGTCAGCCTCTGCCCTGAAGCGTGAAGAAGATGGGCAGCTGCACCAGCACACGGACCGGCTTCCCCCGCACGCGGCCGGGCCGGAACAGGCACTTCGAGATCAGGGCCCGCGCCGGCTGCTCGAACGCCTGGTGGCTCGCGCTGAGGGTCTGGATGCTCTCTCTCTTCACGTGGCCGTCCGTCTCTACCACGAACTGGAGCAGCACCTGGCCCTCGATGTTGGCCTGCTGCATCATGCGCGGGTACTGCACCGGCGGGCAGGAGATTTGCTCGGGTACCTCGTCCACCACGGACTCGGCGAAGACCTGCTCCAGATCGACCGGGCCGGTCCCGCCCTCGACCCCGCTGAACACGCCGCCCTCGATGCCCACTCCGCTGTAGTCGCGCGGATCGAAGCGCTCTTCGAGGTCAACCGGCGGAATCTCTGTGGGGATCTCGATCGGGGCCGTGAGAACCTGGAATCCTCGCGGCGGGGGATTCAGCGACGTGATGATCGGAGGGGGCTCCTCCTCCGGTTCCGGCTCTTCTTCCGGCTCGGGCTCGTCCATCACCAGCATGATGGTGTCGATGTCGATCAACGTCACTTCCTCGGCCACGCCCATCGTCGCCATCACCGCGGCTGAGATCAGGACGAATTGGGCCACCGTG
Organism: Gemmatimonadales bacterium; assembly: GCA_030601605.1. Lineage (GTDB taxonomy): Bacteria > Gemmatimonadota > Gemmatimonadetes > Gemmatimonadales > GWC2-71-9 > WVYX01. The sequence continues at coordinate 4,597 of JAUVTI010000064.1, read as the reverse complement.
GACGTGAGCATAGCCAGGATGGTGCCCTTGAAGTCCCGTTTCCCGCGTCGATTCGATTCGACCAAAACGTCAAACACGCGTACCTCCAGGTCCACGTTGGCCGTCGAGACAATTCTACACCGCCGAGCACAAGCTTGGCTACCAGCAAACTGAGCAAGAGCTTCAAGAAAGATTACAAAACGTTAACAATCACGTTACGGGTACCGCTCTGTGACCCCGGCCGCTGCTTCCGGCGTCCACCAAACTGTCCCGCCGGCGGCGGGGACGCTAGGGGAGGGGCCGTTCCTGGTCCAGGCCCAGGGGCAGGGAAACCGTGAATGTGGTCCCCCGCCCCGGCTTGCTCTGCACTTCGATGGATCCGCCGTGCGCCTCGGCGGTCCACTTGCAAATGGCGAGCCCCAGGCCGGCTCCGGGCCGTAACCCGGTGCGGCTCCGGGCCGGATCGGCGCGCCAGAAGCGGTCGAAGATGTGCTCGAGGTCGCCGGGCGCGATCCCCATTCCCGAATCGCCCACGGTGAACACCACGTTTCCGTCGTCCAGCGCCGACCCGATCCAGACCTCGCCGCCGGCGGACGTGTACTTGATGGCGTTGGACAACAGGTTCTGGAGCAGCTGTCGCAGCCGGCCCCGGTCAGCGTGCATTCGCACCGGCTCCGGCGGCACTTCCACGGTGACGTCCACCGAGGCCTGCTCGCCCAGAATGCTCGCGGTCTCGGCCAGCTCGGCGAGCATCTCGCTCAGGTCGAGATCGTCGAGGTGCAGCGGAGCCCGGCCCTCGTCTGCGCGAGCCAGCGTCAACAGGGAGTCCACCAGCTCAGTCATCCGGTTCACCTCGAGCAGCGTTTCCTCGAGCGTCTCCATCACCTCCGGCGACGTCGTCGGATGCGTGAGCGAGCGCTCGATTCCGGACCGCAGCACCGTGAGCGGCGTCTTGAGCTCGTGGCTCGCGTCGGCCGTGAAGCGACGCAGCGTGCCGAACGATTTCTCGAGGCGCGACAGCATCGCGTTCAGGGTGACCGTCAGGCGCGCCAGCTCGTCATAGGACGTCGGCTCGGCCAGGCGCCGGTGCAGACTGCGGCCGTCGCTGATCGCCTCGACCTCGTCCACGATGAGGTCGACCGGCTTCAGCGTGCGCCCCACCAGCAGATATCCGATCACGAGCGACATGACGAGAATGAACGGGACGGTCCACAGCATGGCGGTGAGCAGGCGCGGAGGGCTGACGACGAAGCCAGAGGTCGGCGCCGCCGAGACCACGGCCGCCACGTTCGGGCCCGCCTCCGAGATGGGCCGGACGAAGTAGCGCACCTGTCCAACGGGCGCCGCGAGATCCACCAGCCCGAATCCGCCGGCAACCGAGTCCTCGGCCACGTCGATCAGGGCCCGCGCCGAACCGAACGGCAGGGACCGGGCTTCGGCCGACAGATGGAGCAACGCGCGCTCCGGGCCCACCACGATCACGTAGCCCGGGACTCCCTCGAGCAGGGACGCGACGTCCGGCGTGAGCACCGGTCTGCCCAACGGATCCGCCACGACGACCCGCTCGCGCGCGCGGAACGACTCACCCAGAATAGCCGCGATCAGATCCGACTCCACCCTGACCCGGCTGTCGAGCTCGGCGAACGCCTGCGAGCCCTGCGCGATGTAGATGATGCCCGCGAATACGAAGAGAGTGGCGCCCAGCGCAATGGCGTAACCCACCGCGAGGCGCGCGCGGATGGTATGCATCCGTCTATTCCGCCTTCAGCGCGTACCCCACACCGCGGATGGTGTGAATCAGCTTGGGACTGTGGCCGTGGTCCACCTTCTTGCGCAGGCGGTTGATGACGACGTCCACGATGTTGGTGCCCGGATCGAAGTGGTAATCCCAGGCGTACTCGGTGATCAGCGTGCGGGACATTACCCTGGGGGCATTGCGCGCGAGGTACTCCAGGACCGTGTACTCCTTGGGCGTGAGCTCGATTACCTGGTCGTCGCGGCGCACCTCGTGCGCGCCGGTGTCCACCACCAGATCGGCGACCTGCAGCACGGGCGGCACTATCTCTATGGGGCGGCGTCCCAGCGCCTCGACCCGGGCCAGCAACTCCTCGAACGCGAAGGGCTTGGTGACGTAGTCGTCGGCCCCGGTTCGCAGCGCCTGGACCTTCGACTCGACGGCGTCCTGCGCGGTCAGCACCAGCACCGGCGTGGCGATGCCCCGGTCCCTGAGCGTGCGCAGCACCTCGATCCCGGACATCACCGGGAGCCGCAGGTCCAGCACGATTACGTCGTAGCTGGTCTGAGAGGCGCGCTCGAGCCCCTCCCCTCCTTCCCCAACGAGATCGACTTGATAGCGCTGCTCCTCGAGCCCGCGCTGGACGAACTGCCCAACCGTGCGGTCATCCTCGACGACGAGGACCTTCATGCGTGGGCCACGGCAGTGCCGCCAAGCGGCAAGAACACCTGGAACACGGATCCCTGCCCGAGCTGCGAGTCCACCAATATGCGTCCCCCGTGCTCCTGCACGATGCCGTAGCAGATGGACAGACCGAGCCCGGTGCCGTGGCCCGGGAGCTTCGTCGTGTAGAACGGGTCGAAGATCTTCGGCAGATCCTCCCGGGGGATCCCCATCCCGGTGTCCTGAAACGCGATCACGACCTCGTCGGCCCGCAGCGGATTGACATGGGTTCGCACGGTCATGACGCCCTTCCCCTCCATCGCGTCGATCGCGTTCAGCATGAGGGCAAGGAACACCTGGATGAGTTGCTCGACGTTGGCCTGGATGGCGGGCATCTCGTCGGCCATGTCCCGCTCGAGGGTGATGCGCTTGAACTTGTCGTGGTGTTTGACCAGGAACAGGGCGTCCTCAACGATCTGGTTCACGTCGCTCTCGCGCTTCACCCGCGCCTGGGGCCGCGAGAAGTCCAGTAGCCCGTCCACGATCGATTTGCAGCGGCCCAGCTCGGACTCCATGATGCCGAAGTATTCCTCGTAGCCCTGCCGCTCCATCAAGGGGAGATCTTCGGCCCGCAGCGACAGCGCCTCCACACACGCTCCGATCGTGGCGAGCGGGTTGTTGATCTCGTGCATCACACCGGCCGCCAGCTGACCCACCGCCGCCAGCTTCTCGGAGTGCGACACCTGCTGCTGAACCTTCTTCCAGTCGGTGATGTCCTCGCCGATCGTGATGACGTGAGTCACGTCCTCGTCGTCCACGCGCATGGGAACCTTGGTGACCCGGTAGTGGCGCAGCTCCCCCGAGGCGGTGGACTCCGTCTCCACCTGCACCATCTGGCCCGTTGTGAAGGCGCGGTCGAACTCGCGCTTGAGGAGCACGCGGGGCTGGCGGTGCAGGACCTCGAACACGGTGCGTCCGAGCACCTCGCCCCTGTCCACGCCGCGCGTTCCAGTCTCACGCTTGCGGTTCCAGGCCTGAATGCGGTACTCCCGATCGATCACGTACAGTCCGACCGGAAGCGAGTCGATGATCTTCGAGGTGAAGCGCCGCTGGGCCTCGGTCTCACGGGTCCGGGCGGCGACCTCGCTGGCGAGGTCCTCGGACAGAGCGAACGAAGCGATGAGGGGAGAGAGGATGTTGGTGACGATTGCCACGACGTCCCTGAGGGCCGCTGCGCCCTCACCCTGGGCGACCCGCGCTTCGAGCAGCCCCAGACGCTCGCCTTCGTACGCCAGCAGCAGGCGGAGATGCCAGGTGTCCCCATCGAGCTCCGCCTGCTCGGTGCCGGCGACCCAGCGCGCGACGTCTTCTGCACGCATGTCGCCGGGGGTGTCGAACCCCTCGCCCACGATGGCCCGATAGACCGTCCCGTCGGCGGCGCGCACCCAGATGCGGCAGTGATCCGCTCCCAGGCCGCGCGCCAAGACGCCGGCCACCCGGGTGAGCACCTCCTCGGAGCCCAGACCTGCGGCCAGGTACGCGGCCACCTCGGCCAGGATTTTCAGCCCGCGCTCTTCGAGCGGCTCGCCCACGTCGGGGCGGGAGGCAGGTTCGCTGTCTGTGTGCGTCATTGTCGTGAACGTATGGCCGGTCTGGCGCCACTACAAGTCATGCGTTCCCCGTGTGAGCGCCACGTCAGAGATCTTGCGCGTCCAACCGCTCGGCCTTGGCGCTATCGCAGTCCGGATAGCCCTCGCCCTCGCTATACACTCTCCCTTGTGTTGCCCAGCTCGCCGTGGCTAATTACTGTCCCACAAAGCAATTACGTGATCAGGAGTAGCGCAACATGGCATACGACCTCCCGAAGCTCCCGTACTCTTATGACGCCCTCGAGCCGCACATAGATGCGCGCACGATGGAGATCCACTACAGCAAGCACCACGCGGGCTACGTAGCCAAGCTGAACGCAGCTCTGGAGAAGCACCCCGACCTCCAGGGCAAGACCGTCGAGGACCTCATCAAGGGCGTCGATAGCGTGCCCGAGGGCATCCGCACGGCCGTCCGCAACAACGGCGGCGGGCACGCGAACCACTCCCTGTTCTGGACCGTGATGGGGCCGGGCAGCGGCGGCGAGCCCGGCGGCAAGCTGGGAGACGCCATCCAGTCCACGTTCGGCGACTTCGCCACGTTCAAGGACCAGTTCTCCAACGCAGCCGCGAC
>JAUVTI010000221.1 GCA_030601605.1 Gemmatimonadales bacterium | reverse complement strand
ATTGCACGACAATAACTTGCGGCGTGGTTCAACGTCCCTCCCTCGTGATCCTCGCCGCCGGCCTATCCAGCCGGTTCGGCACGGCCAAGCAGCTCGAACCCGTCGGCCCGAGCGGCGAAGCCGTACTGGATTACGCGATCTACGACGCGGCGCGCGCCGGCTTCTCCGACATGGTGCTCGTCATCAGGCCGGAAATGGAGCAGGAGATCCGGCAGCACATGAATCAACTCCTGGGCGGCCCCGCTCGCCTCGCGTACGCCCCCCAGGAGCTGTGGAACGTCCCGTCCGGACTCGAGGTCCCGGCCGGCCGCAAGAAGCCCTGGGGCACCGCCCACGCGGTCCTGGCGGCCGCGGACTACGTGCAGGGTCCCTTCGCCGTGGCAAACGCGGACGACCTCTACGGCGCGGCGGCCTACGCGCTGCTGGCGGCCCACCTCACGGAAACGGCCGCCGCAGAGATGCCCGTGTTCGCGCTGGTCGCATACCGGCTCGACGAGACGCTCTCTCCTTCGGGTGGCGTGTCGCGGGCTATCTCCTCGGTCGGTGAGGACGACTTCGTCGAGTCGGCGATGGAGGTGCGGGACATCCGCCGCGAGGCGGATCGCATCCTGGGGACTGCGCCGGACGGCACACCGCACACCCTGGGCGGCGCCGAGCTCGTGTCCATGAACATGTGGGGCTTCACTCCGGCCATCTTCCCGGCCCTGGAGCAGCAATTCACGCGCTTCGTCCTGGAGCACGCCACCGACCCCGATGCGGAGTTCATCATCGGCGACGTCGTGAGCACGATGGTGTCCGATGGGCAGGCGCGGCTCAAGGCGCTGCGGTCCGAAGACGAGTGGGCCGGCCTCACCTACCCGGACGACAAGACGAGCGTTACGACCCGGCTCCGCGAGCTCGTTGGCCAGGGGGCCTACCCCGACAACCTCGCCGCCTGGTTCCCGGCGCAGCGAAGAGACTCCTAGCGCGTGCAGCTCACGAACCTGGACTGGCTCGTCGTCCTGCTATACGGCATCGTAGCGGTCACGGTGGGACTCGTCTTCGCCCGACGGGCGGGATCGGGAACCACCGAATTCTTCCTCTCGGGCAGGCGTCTGCCGTGGTGGCTGCTGGGCACCTCGATGGTCGCCACGACCTTCTCCACCGACACACCGAACCTCGTGACCGACCTGGTGCGCACGGGCGGTGTGAGCCAGAACTGGGTCTGGTGGGCGTTCCTGATCACCGGCATGTGCACGGTGTTCTTCTACGCCAAGCTGTGGCGCCGCTCGGGCGTGTTCACCGACATGGGCTTCTACGAGCTGCGCTACTCGGGCGGTCCGGCGGCATTCCTGCGCGGCTTCCGGGCGCTCTACCTGGGCGTGTTCTTCAACGTGGTGATCATGGCCAGCGTATCGCTCGCGGCGATCAAGATCGGGGCCGTGCTGCTGGGCGTGGACAAGTTCACGACCGTGATAGTGGCCGGCTCGGTGACCGCGCTGTACTCGGCTACCTCGGGGCTCTGGGGCGTGGTCGTCACCGACCTGCTGCTGTTCGCAATCGCGATGATCGGCTCGCTGGCCGCCGCGTACTACGCCCTCGCGCACCCCGCCGTGGGCGGTCTGTCCGGCCTCTTCTCCAACCCAGCGGTCGCGGACAAGCTGGCGCTGCTGCCGGACTTCAGTGACTGGCAGACCGCCGCCGTCGTCCTCCTGATCCCGATCGCCGTGCAGTGGTGGAGTACCTGGTACCCCGGCGCGGAGCCGGGGGGTGGCGGGTACGTGGCCCAACGCATGCTGGCGGCCCGCAACGAGAACGAGTCCATGCTGTCCACCCTGTGGTTCAACGTGGCGCACTACGCCCTGCGCCCGTGGCCGTGGATCATCGTGGCCCTCGCGTCGCTCGTGGTCTATCCCAACCTCGAGTCGATCATCGCGCGGTTCCCCAACCTGGACCCGTCCATCGTGCGCAACGACCTGGCCTATCCGGCGATGCTGGTCTTCCTGCCGCACGGCCTGCTGGGTCTCGTAGTGGCGTCGCTCGCAGCAGCCTTCATGTCCACGATCAGCACGCACCTGAATTGGGGTGCGTCCTACATCGTCAACGATTTCTATCGGAGGTTCCTGGCGCCCGATCGGGACGAGCGGCACTACGTCCGGGTGGGCCGCCTCTCCACCGTCCTGCTCATCGTGCTCGCCTCGATTGTGGCTCTGTGGCTGGAGAACGCGATGCAGGCGTTCCAGCTCCTGCTCCAGATCGGCGCCGGCACCGGGTCGATCTTCCTGCTGCGGTGGTTCTGGTGGCGGGTGAACGCCTGGAGCGAGTTGTCGGGGATGGTCATCTCGTTCTGCATCGCGCTCTACTTCACGTTCGTGCACGAGGCACTGGGGTTCGCTCCGCTCCATCCGTCGCTCGCGCTGCTGTTGGGGGTGGCAATCACGACCGTCGGCTGGCTCACGGTCACCATGCTCACCCCGCCCGACGACACGGCCACGCTGCAGGCCTTCTACGACAAGGTCCGCCCGTTCCCACGCGGATGGCGCGCGGCGGTGCAGACCGGCGCGGCGAGCAGCAGCGCAGCCGCAGCGATGGCCGGCTGGTTCCTGGGTTGCCTGGCAGTCTACTCCGCGCTGCTCGGCACGGGATACCTGCTCTACGGAAACACGGCTCTCGCCATTCTCTTCCTGACGGTCGCCGCGCTCGCTGGGGCCGGGATCTTTCGGGTGCTGCCGAAGGTGGGACTGCTCTAGCGATCCTTTTCGCCCTTCGTGAGGAGCCGTTCGGCGAAATCCATCCGCTCATGCAGCTCGCTCACTCCGTCGCGCACCTGGTACATCTGGTCCTGGAGGCCTTCGACCGTCTCAGCGAGGCGCTGCACCTCTTCCTTTCCGATTTCTCCGCGGCGCGCCTTGCGCGCCGAGACCAGGATCTTGAGGCCAATAACTGTGAACGTGCCGACCATGGCAGTCATTATCAAGATCACAATTTCTTCGGGCATTGCGCTCTCCGTCAGAGTGCTGTGCTGTGGATCCGAATTCGCCTACGTCCGGTTGGGTCCCGGTGTTTCGCACGCCCTCCAACAGCCATCAGAGCGCCGTGACGGATGCCCCGCCGGCCGGCTCCGCCACGAACACCTGGTCCT
>JAUVTI010000010.1 GCA_030601605.1 Gemmatimonadales bacterium | reverse complement strand
GCTTCGAGATCCAGGGGGACGTCAAGCCGGAGATCACCATCGACCGACTGGGAGGGTTCAAGGTGACCCGCCGGGCGGCGCCGGTGACCGACGCGATGGTAGAGGACCAGCTGGAGGAGCTGCGCCGCCGAAAGGCGCCGTGGGTGCCGGTGACGGACGCCCGGCCCAGCACCGGAGAACTCGTATCGGTCACCATATCGACCATCACCGACGGCGAGCCGGAGGAGCCGCGCCAGTACCAACTCCTCCTCGGCACGGGCCAGGCGATCCCGGACCTCGAGGAGCGGATCATGGAGCTGACACCGGAGCAGACGGCTGAGGCCACCGTCCGCTACCCCGACGACTTCCCGGACGAGACCAAGCGCGGGCAGACCCGCTCCGTTCGCATCACGCTGCACGAGGTGAAGCGCCAGGAGCTCCCTGAGCTCACCGACGATCTGGCCCGGGAGTTGGGCGATTTCGACTCCGTGGAGCAGCTCACAGGGGCGATTCGCAAGGATCTGGAGGCCAACGCCGCCCGGGAGGCCGACGCCGCGGTGCGCGGCGAGCTGATAGAGCAGATCATTGCCGCCAACAGCCTGGAGGCCCCGCGCCCCCTGGTGCAGCGGCTGCTGAGCGCATACGCTCAGGCCTACGAAGTTCCCGACGACCAGCTCGAGAAGTTCTCCGCGGAGTTCGGGCCGGTCGCCGAGCGCCAGGTGCGGCGCGACCTGATCCTCGATCACGTGGCCGAGCGGGAGAACCTGGCCGTGTCCGAGGAGGACGTGGACCGCCGGATCGAGGAGATTGCCAAGACGCGGGGCAGCGAGCCGGCCCAAGTCTACGCGTCACTGCAGAAGGCCAACCAATTGCGGGAGCTGGAGCGCAACCTGACCGAAGAGAAGGTGTTCAGCTACCTGCTGGAGCAATCGACAGTCACCGACGAGTGAGAGAACCAATACTCCCATGGCACAGATCTTCCCCCCCTACGTGATCGAGCGCTCCAGCCGGGGCGAGCGGACCTATGACATTTTCTCCCGGCTCTTGATGGACCGGATCGTGTTCATGGGGACGCCGATCAACGACGACGTGTCCAACATCATCATCGCGCAGCTGCTGTTCCTGGAGGCCGACAACCCGGAGCGGGACATCTACCTCTACATCAACTCGCCCGGCGGCATCATCTCCAGCTCATTCGCGATCTACGACACCATGCAGCACATCCAGGCGCCGGTGAACACGATCTGCATGGGCATGGCGGCCTCGGCCGGCTCGTTCCTGCTGGCCGCGGGAGCGGAGGGCAAGCGCGCCGCCCTGCCGCACTCCCGGATCATGATGCACCAGCCGTCCGGCGGGTATCAGGGAACGGCCGCCGACATCGAGATCCAGGCCAAGGAGATCCTCTACCTGCGCAACAAGCTCAACGAGCTGTACGCGGTGCACACGGGCAAGTCGCCGGAGGAGATCGAGCAGGACATCGACCGGGACCGGTTCATGTCGGCCGAGGAGGCCCTGGCCTACGGGATCATCGATAAGGTGATCCAGAAGCGGTCCGAGCTGGAATCGTCCAAGTCGTCTTGACGAAAGGACTTGCGAAGCCCATACTAGCGGCAACTCGGGACTGACCGATGCCTCAAGACAAGCATCTGCGCTGCTCATTCTGCGGTAAATCCAAGGACGCCGTCCGGAAGTTCATCTCCGGCCCGTCGGTGTACATCTGCAACGAGTGCATCTCCCTCTGCAACGAGATCCTGGCCGAAGACGAGGAACGGGAAGTCCATGAGGCGATTACCCAGGTCCCTACGCCGGCCGAGATCAAGGAGGTGCTGGACGAGTACGTGATCGGGCAGGAGCGGGCGAAGAAGGTCCTCTCGGTCGCGGTGTACAGCCACTACAAGCGCATCAACTCAGAGTCCATCCGCAACAGCGAAGTCGAGCTCGAGAAGTCCAACATCCTGCTGTTGGGCCCCACGGGAGTGGGCAAGACCCTGCTGGCGCAAACACTGGCCCGCGTCCTGGACGTGCCGTTCACGATTGCTGACGCTACGACGCTCACGGAAGCCGGGTACGTGGGCGAGGACGTGGAGAACATCCTGGTGCGCCTGCTCCAGGCGGGCGACTTCAACGTCACCGAGTGCGAGCACGGGATCGTCTACATCGATGAGCTCGACAAGATCGCCCGCAAGAGCGAGAACCCGAGCATCACACGGGACGTGTCGGGCGAGGGCGTGCAGCAGGCGCTGCTCAAGATCCTCGAGGGCACCGTGGCCTCGGTGCCGCCCCAGGGCGGCCGCAAGCACCCGCAACAGGAGTATATCCAGATCAACACCCGGAACATCCTGTTCATCTGCGGCGGCGCGTTCGACGGCCTCGAGAAGATCATAGAGGCCCGCACCGGACGCCGGCAGATCGGGTTCAGCAAGAAGGAGGTCGAGGCAGGCAAGGCCGAGGAGCTGGAGCGGAACCCCTACCAAGACGTCGAGCCCGACGACATGCTGCGCTACGGCCTGATCCCCGAGCTGGTCGGGCGTCTGCCCGTGACGGTTGCGCTCGACGCGCTGGACGGGGACGCGCTGGTCCAGATTCTGCTCGAGCCCAAGAACGCGCTCAGCAAGCAGTACAAGAAGCTGTTCGAGCTGGAGAACGTGGGACTCACCTTCGAGCCGGAGGCGCTTCGCGCCGTGGCCGATCGGGCCGCCAAGCGGGGCACCGGCGCGCGCGGGCTGCGCTCGATCCTGGAGGACGTGATGACGGACATCATGTTCGACCTCCCCGAGCGCGACGACGTGCGGGAAGTCGTCATCACCAAGGAAAGCATCACTGAGGGCCGGCCTCCGCTCATCGTCACCGAGCGGGCGCGGGTGAAGAAAGAGGCCTGAACACCGTCGAGTTCGTCGGCAGCTTCCCGGCCGCCGACTTCCAGGTTCAGCCAGCTCTTCCCGAGATCGCCATCATGGGCCGTTCCAACGTCGGCAAGTCGTCGCTGATCAACGCCCTGATCGGGCGCAAGGCGCTCGCCCACACCAGCAAGACGCCGGGGAAAACCCGGACTGCTAACGTGTATAACATCGAGGACCGGTTCTACCTCGTGGACCTGCCGGGCTACGGCTACGCGCGGGCATCCAAGTCCGAGCGGCATGGTTTCCAGTCGCTCGTGCAGGCGTATCTTTCCACCAGGCAGGAACTGGCCGGAGTGGTGTGGCTGCTGGACGTGCGTCGCGACCCCTCGGCCGAGGACCGCGCCGCGGCGGAGTTGCTCTCGGAGCGGGGGCTGCCCGTCCTCGCCGCGATCACGAAGGCCGACAAGTTGGGGAGTGGCCGGCGCGCGGAGCAGGCACGGGCCATCTCGGCCGCCCTCGAGCTAGAGGAGGATCAATGCATCGTGACCAGCGCGCGGACCCGCGACGGAATTCAGGAACTGGGAGACGCGATCGACGCGCTGCTGGCGGCTGGTTAGCGGCGGCGCTGGCCTGCCTGGTGCTGGCCCCTCAACTGGCCGCCCAGGAGGGAGGGATGCACCTCGACCAGCCTCCTCCGGCGGGCTACGGGACGCTCGGGCAGCGACAGGTGTCGCTCACCTTCCGGACGGACGCCTTCGAGATCCAGGTGCTGCCCCTCAGCGAGAGCATCATCCGAATGCTCTCGCCCGACACGTACAACTCGTTCCACCGCCTCCTGCTGCGCCAGGCGCCGGAGATCGAGGAGGCCGCCGCCCGCAACGGCTTGGATTCGCCCACGCTGTTCCTGGTCACCTTCTTCGGCAGGCAGAACGCCGCCCGCTTCATACCCGACTTGCTCCAGGTGACGAGTCAGAACCGCGTGTTCCGCCCGGTGGAGATATTCCCCCTGTCACCCCTGTGGCACGACCAACAGCTCGACCAGCGGGAGACGGCCATCGCGATCTACATGTACGGTGACGGCATCCGTCTCGAGAACGAGATATCCGTGTCATACGACCGGTTCACCACCAATGCCTGGGCAGGGATAATCCGGACTCTGGAGCGGGAGTGGGTGGCGATACAGGCCCGGGCGGCAGCGGGGGGTCGGTAGCCCAGGTCAGCCTCAGGGGGCGTGGGCGGCGCTCACGGCCTGCCGCACACGCGCCTCGATCCAGCGTGCCACGCCGGGATGCGGTAGCAGCGCATCCCCAGAGTAGGTTACCGGCATCCCGGCCAAGTCGGCCGGGATCTTCTCATTGGTGATACGCCCGCGCGCGATCAACACGGGCACCACGACCACCGGGTACCCGGTAAGCTCGTGCTGCAGCTGGATGATGTCGCGCATCCGGCGCACCGCCTCCTGGCGCACCGCCGGCGGCGCGTCGTCCCGCAGCAGTCCCACCTTCACGTCGCGAAAGGGCGACCCCGACCGGACGCTGTCGGCGAGCACCCGGAGGTTGATCATCCAGGCGGCAGCGCGCTCGGCTGAGTTGGGACCGTGGCCGACGATGAACACGGCCTGCTGCTCCGGCACCTCGGCCAGCGACAGCGCCCGCTCCCGCAGGGCCTCCGCGATCTCCGGAGAGCCGTCCATCGCTGCCGTGAGAACGAGCGGGACCGGCGTGGCGGGAGGGGCGATGCCGCCGTCCTCGAGATGGCGCAGCATCCCTGGAGAAAGGGAATCGGCCTCGCCCACCAGGTAGCGGACCTGCTCGTAGTGGCCGCTGTGGCTCGAGACGAGCAGCGGAACAACCACGATCTTGACGGCACCAGCGTCCGCCAACCGCCCGACGACGTCCTGGAACCGGCGGCCGCTCGCGCTATCACCCGTCATGAGGAACGCGACCCCGACCGACCCCCCCGTCTCGAGCTGCCGGGCCACCGCGATGACCTGCTCGTTCCAGGCAGCGCCCCCTCCGTGGGCAACGAGCACGGTCCCGACGGATGCCGGCTCCTGAGCCGGGACGGCGTCCGATACGGCCAGCAGCGCGGCGGCTAGTAGCCCGGCTCTGAACGCGTTAGGATTGTGGCGAATCCAGCGGCGGCCGATGTGTGAGACACGGAGGAGCCCAGGCATCCAGCAGTTGTCCTTTCCAGTGGCCAACGACAGTATTTGCGAATACATCGGTCATATTTAACCAGAGTAATCTCTCACTGGAAGAGGAAGACGGCCATGGTGCACCGCCCGCTGCGCAAGCCGTCCCTTCCGGAGCTCTCAGCCCGGTCGTACGACCGGTGGCTGGGGGAGCTGGAGGAGCGCCTGGCCGATCCCGGGTGCGACCGGTACGAGCTGTGCCGCGAGGTCCTGTCCGACATCCACTACCCCGGCCTGGCCAACTACGAGGACCTGGTGGCCGATCCGGCGACATCGGCCGCGACGCGCGCCGCCCTGCTCGCGCTCGACCCGCACCACGTCTCGCTCGAGCCCGAGTACTACCACGAGATCGACACCGAGCGCTACGCGCGCGTGAAGCCGCTGCTCTGGCTGTGGCAGAGCTTCGATCGCTCGCCGCTGGGAGGCGGCAACGTGGATGTGGCCATCCGGTTCCGCCGCATGCTGGCACAGCACGTCTTCGGGCGGTGCGGCAAGAACTTCAAGTGCTTTCAGTTCGTCGAGTTCTCCTTCGGGTACAACATGGAGGTAGGTGACGACGTGGTGGTGCACCGTCACGTGTTGCTGGACGATCGCGGTGGCATAGTACTGGGCAACAAGGTGTCGGTAGCCGACTACGCCAACATCTACAGCCACACCCACGCCCTGGCAGATCAGGAAGACGTGACTGATGCGCAGGTCGTGCTGGAGGACGGAGTGCGGATCACCTACCACGCCACGGTGCTCGCCGGAGTGCACGTGGGCGAGCAGGCAATCGTCGGGGCGGGAGCCGTGCTGACCAAAGACGCCAAGCCCTGGCACCTCTACCTGGGCGTACCCGCCAAGCCGGTGCGGGTGAAGCCCAACGCGCCGCCCGAGATCACCGGATCGTCGGAGCCACCCGCCGGGTGACGTTCGTCTGGCTCACGCTCGGCGCGGCGGCGCTCGTCGCCGGATGGTGGATCGGCACCGTATTCGCGATGCGCCGCGCCGCCCACCGCGCCGCGCCCGAGTTGGCCGAAGCGCGCTCCGAGCTCACGCGCCGCCTCAACGAGCTGTTCTCGCTACAGGAGCTCACCTACGTCCTCTCGGACTCGATTCAAGTCGACCGCATCGCGGAACAGGTCTCGCACTTCGTAGAGCGCTTCATACCGTGTGATGGCGCTGCAGTGATCCTGGGCGGTGATCCGCCCGACCGCCTGCGGGTGCTGGCGGCCGGCGGCAACCTCGAGCAGCTCAAGGGCACGGAGGCCGGCGCCGGAGACGGCCCCGGCGTCGTCGCCGCGGCGATGGCCGAGGGACGGCTCCAGACGGTGGAGGGCGTCGGCAGCGATGCCCCCCTGGTCCTGGGCGAAGTCCGCGCCCGCCAGGCCGCTGCGGTTCCCCTCCGGGCGCACGGCATGACGATGGGGGCAGTTGCGGTCGTGAAGGAGAGCGCCGAGCCGTACTCCGAGGAGGACCTGCGCCTGCTCTCGACGGTCGCAACACACGCGGCGATGGCGTTCGCCAACGCGCGGTTCTTCGCCCTGGTCCACAGCGGGAAGCTGCAGTGGGAGACCACGTTCGACGCCCTGGCAGACGGGGTCGCAGTGGTCGACGAGACCGGACAGATCCGCCGCGCCAACCGCGCCCTGGCGGTGATGATCGGGGCCAAGCTGCCTGACCTGATCGGGTTGGACCTGAGCACCACCCTGGCCAGCGGCTCTTCCCAGCTGGCCGACCTGATCGCGACGGCCCGCGGCGGCTCCCCGCCGCCACCCCTCCCCTTCCGCTCGACAACCCTCAACCGGATCCTGCGGGTGGGCGCATCACTCATCAGCGCCGAGGTGGCTCCCGGCTGGGTGGCGACTCTGATCGAGGACGTGACCGAGCAGAAGGCGCTCGAGGCTCAGTTGGTCCAGAGTGAGAAGATGGCGGCGGTGGGTCAGCTGGTATCGGGAGTCGCCCATGAACTGAACAACCCACTCACCTCGATCGCGGGGCTGTCGGAGTTCCTGCTGCAGCAATCGGAGCCCAGCGAGCGGGACCGGGACCACATACGCGTGATCCACGAGCAGGCTGAGCGCGCGGCCAAGATCGTGGGTGACCTGCTCGCCTTCGCGCGCAAGGGGCCCACCGACGTCGGGGACGTGGATCTCAATGAGGTAGCCGAGCGGGCCCTATCACTCATCGGCTACGAGCTCAGGCTGGGGGACGTGCAGCTCGAGACCGATCTCGCCCCCGGGCTGCCGGCGGTGAGGGGTGATCGCCACCAGATACAGCAGGTCGTACTGAACCTCCTCACCAACGCCGTGCAGGCCATGAGCAAGCTACCTCCCGACCAGCCACGGCACCTCCGGGTTACCAGCGCCCGAGAGAAGAAGCGGGCTGTGCTGCGCGTCGCGGACTCAGGCCCCGGGATCCCCGACGACCTCCTGCCGCGGATCTTCGACCCCTTCGTGACCACGAAGGCTCCCGGGAAGGGCACGGGGCTCGGCCTCTCCATCACCTACCGCATCGTGGAAGACCACGGCGGGCAGATCACGGCCGACCGCGCCCCCGAGGGGGGCGCGCTGTTCACGGTGGCGCTGCCGATAGGCCGGCCCACGCCATCCCCGTCACAGACCGAAGGGGCCGGGCGCGGCGAAACGGCGGCGCCCGGCGGACGACGCATCCTGCTCATGGACGACGACCCAGCGGTGCGGCGCATGATAGGGGTGCTGTTCGCCCAGGACGGGCAGGACGTCGAAACCGCTCCGGATGCGAAGCAGGCCATCGACCTCCTGGCCCGGAACCGCTACGACCTGGTCATCGCCGACGCCCGCGCCGCGGTGTCGGCCGGCGAGAGCTTCGCGACCGTGCTCCACACGAAGTTCCCGGAGCTCACCGCCCGCACGATCCTCCTTACCGCCGACGTGCGACCAGAGACAGAGGAGTGGCTCAGCGGCCTGGGCTGCCGCTACTTCCGTAAACCATTCAATGTGAGGGAGTTACGAGCCGCGGCCGCGGAGATGATGCGCTAGAGATCCCGCCGCGGTGAAATCCCCCGGGCCCGCGCCAGGACCGCCTGGAGTCGGGCCGACAGCGCCCGGGCCCGGAAGGGCTTGGAGAGGAAGTCATCGGCGCCGAGGTCGAACACCCGCACCTCGGCGTCTTCGTCCCCCCGCGCAGTCAGCACCACCACCGGAATGTCCTCGGTCGCCTGGCGCGACCGCAGATGGCTCAGCACTCCGTAGCCGTCCAGGCCGGGGAGGTTGAGATCGAGGACGATGATGTCGGGAGCGTGCCGGTCCACCTGGTCCAGCGCCTCCACCCCGTCGCTCGCCTCCACCACCTTGTAGCCGTCGCGCTCCAGCAGATCGCGCATCACACGGCGCAGTTGGTTCTCGTCGTCAACCAGCAGCACCTTGATTCCAGCCGCGCGGCCGGTGGGCGCCGCGTCGACCGGCTCGAGCAGCTCGAACGCGCCCGAGGGAGCTTCGCCGTGGTCGTGCCCGGCCTCGGCTTCTCCGTGCGCCTCCTTGACCGGCGCTTCCCTTTGCGCCCTGGCCCGCGGTCCGGAGAAGCGCTTCCGCTTCGTATCCGGGGCCTCGGCCTCGTCCTCCTGCGGCACGTCCACCACGCGCAGCAGCTCGTCGACCGTGGAGTCGCCGCGCAGCACGTGGGCGAGACCGCTCTCCCAGAGCGACTTCATGCCGGCGCGGCGTCCGGCGGCCGCGATGCGGTCGGCCGTTTCGGCCGCGCCGATGACGCGCTCCACTTCGGGCGTCACCCTCAGGATCTCCACGATCGAGAAGCGCCCACGGTATCCGGTCATGGCGCACTCCGGGCATCCCACCGCCCGATAGACGGGCGTGTCGCTCGGGATCCAGGTCTGCAGCTTGGGCGGGATCGACTCCACCCAGACCTCCTTGCAGGTGGGGCAGAGCAGCCGCATGAGCCGCTGCGCCACGACGCCGCGCAGCGCGCTCGCGATCTTGTAGGGCTCCATCCCGATGTCCACGAGCCGCGTGACCGCGTTGGGCGCGTCGTTGGTGTGCAGGGTGGAGAGCACGAGGTGGCCGGTCAGCGATGCCTGCGTGGCGATCTGGGCGGTCTCCCGGTCGCGCACCTCACCAACCAGCACCACGTCGGGATCCTGACGCAGGATCGAGCGCAGCGCCGCGGCGAACGTGAGTCCTGCCTTCTCGTGCACCTGCACCTGGACGATCCCCTGGATGCGGTACTCGACCGGATCCTCGACCGTCACGATGTTCACGCCCTCGTTCTGCACGTGGCGGAGGCAGGAGTAGAGAGTGGTGGTCTTTCCCGAGCCCGTGGGGCCGGTGCACAGGATGATCCCGTCGCGGTGCTCGAGCAGCTCCCGGATCTGGTCGGCCTCGGTCGGATTGAGGCCGAGCTTATCCAGGGAGAGAACGACCTGCGTGGCGTCGAGCACGCGGACCACGACCTTCTCGCCCAGTGAGGCCGGGAGCGTGGAGACACGCAGATCGACCGGCACCCCGTTGACCGCGACCCGCGCGCGCCCGTCCTGAGGGCGCAGCCGGTCGGCGATGTCGAGGCCGGAGATGATCTTGATGCGCGAGATGAGCGGCAGCCCGGCAGCCCGCGGGATCTTCATCACCTGCCGCAGCACACCGTCGATTCGGTAGCGGACAGCTACTCCGCCCTCCTCCGGCTCGATGTGCACGTCGCTGGCCCGCGAGTTGATGCCCTCGGAGAGGATGAGATCCACCAGCCGGACGACGGGCCGCTGGGAGGCCTCCTCGGCGGAGATCGTCAGATCCTCCGCCTCCGGCTTGTCGTCGAGCTGGGTGATGTCGGTCTCGACCGAGTCCAGCGTGTCGAGCAGCTTCTCGATCACGTTCTCGGGCTGGTAGAACTCGTCTATCTTCTCGCGGATGCGGGCCGGGCTCGCGAGCTGAATGCGTACCTCGCGCCCGGTGGCGAACGCCAACGTCTTCTCGCAGTCGAGATCGAACGGATTGGCGGTGGCGATCTCGAGGAACGAGTCGGTGATCCGGATCGGCAGGATGTGGTAGCGACGCGCCACCTGCTCCGACACGATCTCGCGCGCCTGCTTATCGCTCAGCGAAACGTCCGCGATCTTGAGCCGGAACCGAGTGGAGAGGTTGGAGAGCAGGGCCTCGTCGGAGACCTGCCCACCGCTCACAACCGCCTCCCAGAGGGAGTCCGTTTCGGACTCTCCCTGGCGCAGCTCCTCGAGCTTCTCAGTCCCGATGAGCTCCTCGATGGTGGGCGAGAGCCACTCGTCCCTGAACTGAGTGATGCCGCTACCTCCGGAAACGTATGTGATACAACAAGATGGGCATGGACCACTAAAATACCCCGGCCCGGGCCGGCCGAACAGGGGTTGCGTCACATTCTCGCCGCCCACCGGCCACCCCGGAATCCTAGAGTATCTCCCACAAGTCCCGGCTCACGTCCACCACCAGACTCACCCCCTCCCCCCGGAGCGACACCCCGAAATCCGCCCGGAACAGACGGTGGAAGAACTCCAGCGCCAGACCCGCCACCGGCCGCACGCCCTCGCTGGGCTGCCACGGGGCCCCGGCCACGGTGCCTCCGGTCCAGCCCGCTGCCAGGTAGGGTGCGAGGATGATGTTGCGTCCGGTGGACGCAAACGCTCCCAGCGAGGCGGCCGGCACCGGCACCGGGAGGCGCCACTCCACGTGCCCCCACAGGGCGTACCGGCCTCCCCAGGCCCTGAAAGGCTCTCCCACCAGCGTCCCCCTGCCACCCATCACGAAGGAGCGGTAGGCGGGGAGGTCGGTCGAGCCCCAGCCGGCCATGGCCCTCCCCACCAGTCCGGTGACCCCGAGAGCCACGTGGCCCCTGGCGGTGGCGCGCACCCGGCCGTAGTCGAGCGTGTCACCCAGTCCCCCCTCGAGGTCGAGGTCGGCGCTCCACCCCCCGCTCACGGCCAGCGCGGCGTCCCGCCGCGCCAGCCTCAGTGCGGCCACCCCCAACGTCCCCACGCCCATCGCCGGGTTGGGACGGAACGTCCCGCGTGCCGGAGTGGCCACCACTGCCATGCTCTCTGTGTGCTCCACGCCGGCCGCGAGCGTCACGCGCCCCCGCGAGCCGACGTCGTGCGCCACGCTCGCGGTGAGCCGCCCCGCCAGCACGTAGTCGCCGTAATCCTGGGCGGCCTCCTGGGAAGTGATCGAGTTGAGCACCCCGGAGATCACCGGCTCGTCCGCCACGTCCTGCACCCGCCTCACGCCCTCCAGCACCAGCGTGGTTCGGCCCGAGCGATAGCGCACCACGGCCAGGGCCTTGAGCTGCTCATCGCTGATGCCGTACGAGAGCCAGCCCTTGAGCTCCACCGCGCCTCCGCCGGGCCGCAGCAGACCGCCGAAGCCCAGGGCGAGCCCTTCGACCCGGTTGAAGCGGACGAGGTCCGACACCGAGCCCACTGCGGGCCGGGCCGCCGCCAGCCCGGAGAGGACGTTGGCGCCGGCCACCTCGCTGATCTCGGCGCGCACCTCCTCCAGGTCGAATGTCATCGCCGGTCCCGCCTGCTCCTTGATCGCGGCGTCCAGCGACACCTCCCACTCGAACGTGTCGCGCACGGCCTCGGGCGCCGCTACGACCTCCGGCCCCAGGAACATCCGATCGGTCAGCCCCAGATTGAACTCGTACTCCTGGATCTCCCAACGGCCCCGGATGATGCCGCGCGCCGGCAGGTCGAGCCACTTCGTGCGGCGCCGGATCTCGATCTCCTGGCGGACGGGGAGCCAGTAGCGCCCCTCCCACAGACCGTTCTCGAGGACGATCGTGATGTCTTCCAGTGTGTCGTCCAGATAGGCGGCGCGCGTGAAGTTGAAGCGGAACTGGATCAGCTCCGCGGTGTGCAAATCGAAGTACATGCTCCCCACAACCCGTGGAGCGCCGACGTCCCTGGGGCGCACGAGCACTTGCAGTGCCCGGATCTCGCGCTGCGGCAGGCGGATCGAGATCGAATCGACCAGGGCGAAGTCGTACAGCTCCGGTCCGGCGCGCGACAGCGGGTGCGGCACGTCCCGCACCTCATCGCCCTCGCCGAGCCGGATCCGGTCGCCGAAGTTGTTCTGAACGATGCCCAGGTGATCGCGGTGGTACTGGATGTCGGTGGGCAGGTCTGCACGGTCGCGCCAGCCTACGATGACCTGCTTGCTGAGGTTCGGCGCCTTCCAGTACACTTCGAGAACCAATTCGTCCGACTTGACGAGCCGTGGCGGCTCGGCGAGCCCTTCACCGAACTGCCCCAGGAAGAAAACGAATCCATGAGCACGAACGCGAAAGTCCCTGAGCGAACTGTCGGCTTGCCGCTCTGCCCGGCGGGCGACGCCGCGAGACACGAGCTGCATCGTCGCCTCTCCGTTCCACGTTTGGGCAAGGAGCGGAGCGGGAGCGAACGCCAGGAGCAAGGCGGGGAGGGCGCGCGAAACACGCATCACCGCGCAATATCACGGCGAGTGGGACTGGCGGCAAGCGTTCTGCTCGCGGCCATCACTCTCTCTTGCGGCGAGGAGATCTCCGGGCCGACTACGGTCGCCACCGGAGACCTGTTGATACTGGCCGTGCAGGCCACGGCGCCCGCGGTCCCGCCGTCGAGTTTCTTCGCCCACAACTCGAGGCTCACGACGGAGCGGCTGCTACACAGCGATCCCGCCAACACGCTGTTCATGCAGCTCACCCTCCCGGCGCGGACCCTGTCGAGCCTGAACGGCGTTCCGCTCACCCTGCAGGATTCCGTCCTCCTGACGGTCCAGCCGACCGCCGGCATCTACGGGTTCACGCTCTCGCCGTCGGGCCTGGCGTTCACTCTGGGTGAGGTCCCGACGACCAGGATATCGTTCGCGGTGTACGGCGACTTCACCGTGGTCGACGACTCGCCGAGCTACGAATCCGCGGGCCAGTACGCGGCTGCGCTGCAGTTCTGGTTCGAGGTGACCCCGGGTCGCTGGCGCCCCGTCACCTCGTCGAGACTCTCCGGGACGGACGCCGTGGAGGGACCGATAGACCAGCCCGGCATTTACATAGTCGCCGCGCCGCGGTGACACTCCGGACCTCGTTCGAATCCTATCGCGAGCTCGCGGCGTCCGGCGGGGTGGTCCCAGTCGTGCGCGAGCTACCGGCTGACTTTCTCACACCGGTGACCGCACTTGCCGCGCTCGCGCGCGGGCCCTTCGCCTTCCTGCTGGAGTCGCTGGTGGGCGGTGAGCGGTGGGCGCGCTACACGTTCCTGGGCACCGAGCCGCGTGAGGCCTGGCGCTACCGCGGCGGGCGCGTCGAGCTCTGGACGCCGCGGGACGGGTGGAGCGACGGCGGCGCGGCGCCGGACGCGCTGGAGCATCTCGCACAGCGCGTGCGCCGCTCGACGCCGGTTCATGCCCCGGGGCTGCCACGCTTCTGGGGCGGCGCCGTGGGGTTCCTCGGCTACGACGCTGTGCGCGCGTTCGAGCGGCTCCCCGGCGGCCCTTCCGACGACCTGGAGTTGCCGGACGCGCTGTTCCTCCTGGCCGACACCGTGGTGATCATCGACAACGCATTCGCCAAGGCGATGGTCGTGGCCAGCACCGAGGCGGAGCCGCACTCCGATCGGTCAGAGCTGAAGAGCCGCTACGACGAGGCGTGCGCCCGGACCGAGGCGCTGGTCGAGCGGCTCCGCACGCCCCCTGCCCTGGCGGCCCTGCCAACCGGCGACGGCCGGCCGCTCGACCCCGTCAGTCCCTATCCGCGGGCAGAGTTCGAGCGTGACGTGGAGCGCATCAAGGACTTCATCCGCGCCGGAGACGCCTTCCAGGTCGTGCTGTCGCGGCGCCAGGAAGTGCCCAGCGGCGCATCACCGCTCGACGTGTACCGCACTCTGCGCATGCTGAACCCCGCGCCGTACCTCTACTATTTGGCTCTCGACGACCTGCACGTGGTGGGGAGCTCCCCAGAGGTGCTGGTGCGCGTCGAGGAGGGCGAAGTCACCGTGCGCCCCATCGCGGGCACTCGGCCGCGCGGAGCCGATCCCGAAGAGGATGACCGGCTCGCAGACGAGCTGTTGCAGGACGAAAAGGAGCTGGCGGAGCACGCCATGCTGGTGGACTTGGGACGCAACGACGTGGGCCGGGTAGCGGAGTACGGATCGGTCCGCGTCACGGTGGACAAGGCGATGGAGCGCTACTCCCACGTGCAGCACATCGTGAGTGAAGTGCGCGGCCGCCTCAGGTCCGGCTGCGACGCGGTGGACGCTCTGCGCGCCTGTTTCCCCGCCGGCACGGTTTCAGGGGCGCCCAAGGTGCGCGCGATGCAG
Source organism: Gemmatimonadales bacterium (assembly GCA_030601605.1). GTDB lineage: Bacteria > Gemmatimonadota > Gemmatimonadetes > Gemmatimonadales > GWC2-71-9 > WVYX01. The sequence continues at coordinate 10,037 of JAUVTI010000010.1, read as the reverse complement.
ATCCTGGATGAGCTCGAGCCAACGCGCAGGGGACCCTACGCCGGCGCCGTGGGATACGTAGGATGGGGGGCAGCCGCGCTCGACACGGCAATCGCGATCCGCACCGCCGTGTTGCGCGGCGGCAGGGCCTACGTCCAGGCCGGCGCCGGCATAGTGGCCGACAGCCAACCGGCGCACGAGTACGAGGAGACCGAGAGCAAGGCGGCCGCCGTACTCGAGGCTCTCTCGCTGGCCGAGGAGCATTAGCCAACGGTTCTTTCTACGGATATATTCCCGCGAGCAGAGGAGCTGTATCTTGCGCGCATTCAAGCTGCTCAGCACCGCCGGCGACCTTACGATCGACCTCACCCAGTCCCGCACGATCGTGGTCGGGCGTGCTGTAACCAGCGATCTCCCCATCTATGACCCCACGGTATCCCGGCGTCACGCCGAGGTGTCTCTGGTCGACGGTGGAGTGCGCGTGCAGGACCTCGGCTCGAGCAACGGCACCTTCGTAAACGGCACGAAGATCGGCGAGACTGTCGTCAGCGACGGCGACGTGGTGACGTTCGGAAAGGTCGCCTTCAAGGTACAGGAGGTGACGCCGCCAGCCACACGGCCGCCCCCCGACGGCGCTTTCCAGCGGGCGCCCGCCCCTGAGGCGACCATCGTGCGGCAGGTGTCGGTGAAGCAGCAGTCGTCCGACCTCGACGAGAAAGTGGCGGCGCGGCCCAGCGGCGCCGGCCATCTCAAGCTGGACGCAGAGTCGGTAGATGACCGCCAGGCCGAGAAGCTCTCGCTCCTGCTCGACATCTCCAAGGAGCTCTCCAAGCAGCAGGAGGTGGACCGCCTGCTCGAGAAGGTCGTGGACATCACGTTCAAGGTGATGAACGTGGACCGCGTCTCTATCCTGATGCTCGAGGGACAGGGCGATACGCAGGAGCTCGTGCCGCGCGTGTCGCACAACAGGCTGGGCGACGGCGGTGGCGCGCGCGTCCCACAGTCCATCGCGCGCAGGGCCGTGGACGAGCGGCTCGCCATCCTGACCGACAACGCGGCGGCCGACGAGCGGTTCAAGGGCAAGTCCATCATGATGCAGAGTGTGCGGAGCGCCATGTGCACTCCGCTCATGGGGAGCGAGGGCAAGGTCCTCGGCATCATCTACGTGGACAACATGACCGCCACCAACTCGTTCGGAGACGAGGACCTCGAGTTCCTGATCGCGTTCTCGGGCATCGCCGCGGTGGCAATCGAGAACGGCCGGCTGACCGAACGTATCCAGCGCGAGGCCGTCGTGCGCTCCAACTTCGAGCGTTACTTCGCTCCCGACCTCGCGGAGCAGATAGCCGCCGAAGTGGAGGAGGTGCAACTCGGCGGCACCAAGCGCCCGGTGGTCGTGTTCTTCAGCGACATTCGCGGGTTCACGTCGATGTCCGAGAACATGAGCCCCGATGGCATCGCGACGCTGCTCACCGAGTACTTCACCGAAATGGTCGAGATCGTGTTCGAGCACGGCGGAACGCTCGACAAGTTCATGGGCGACGCGATCATGGCACTGTGGGGCGCGCCGATCAAGCACGACGACGACGCCGACCGCGCCATGCGGGCGGCCATTCAGCAACAGGAAATGCTCGCTCAGCTGAACGAGAAGTGGACCGAGAACGGCAGGCCCACCGTCGAGATCGGGATTGGGATCAACTTCGGCGAGGTCTTTGCGGGGAACATCGGCAGCGAACGCCGGCTCGAGTACACCGTGATCGGCGACGCCGTGAACACGGCGTCACGGCTCTGCTCCAAGGCGGAACCCGGCGAGATCCTGATCTCGGAGCCGTTCTACAAGGCGCTGAAGGAGCCCCCGGAGGTCGAGGCCCTCGAGCCGCTCGAGCTCAAGGGCAAGGCCAAGGTCGTGCCCGTCTACCGCCTGAAGCGGTAGGGCCGTCCGGCCGCTTCCAGCAGGTCCCCCACCAGCCGTATCGGCAGCCCCAGCACGCCGAAGAAGTCCCCGTGGACGCGCTCGATCAGCACGCCGCCGTACCCCTGCACGCCGTAGCTGCCCGCCTTGTCGAGCGGCTCCCCCGTGGCTACGTAGGCCTCGATCACCTCGGGCGTGAGCGTGCGGAACCACACGCGCGTCACGTCGCAGCGCTCGAGCACGTCACCGCCCGGCCCAGCCAACGCCACCGCGGTGACGACCTGGTGGTCGCGTCCCGAGAGCCTGCCGAGCATGCGGGTCGCATCGGCGGCATCCACCGGCTTGCCCAGCACGTCGCCGTCCAAGACCACGACCGTGTCGGCCGCCAGCACGTAGTCATCCGGCCGCTGCTTCCGGCCCGCGCGAGCCTTGTCGGCCGCCAGGCGCACCGCCATCGTCTGGGGCAGCTCACCGGGCTCGCGCCGCTCGTCCACGTCGGCTGGCACCACCTCGTGCTCGATGCCCAGCATCTCGAGCAGGAACTTGCGGCGCGGCGAGCTGGAGGCGAGGACGATCATCGCTCGAGGATCAGCGTGACCGGTCCGTCGTTCACCAGCTCGACGGCCATCAGCGCGCCGAACTCGCCGGTCTCCACCGGCAGGCCGCGCGCGCCGAGAGCGCCGACGAAGCTCTGGTAGAGGGGGACCGCCTGCTCGGGTGGCGCGGCGTCCACGAACGACGGCCTGCGCCCCTTGCGCGCGTCGGCGTACAGAGTGAACTGCGAAACCACCAGGACGGCACCGTCCACATCCGTCAGGCTGAGGTTCATCTTGCCCTCGTCGTCCGAGAAGAGCCTGAGCCCCGCGATCTTGTCGGCCATCCACTCGACGTCCTCGCCGCCGTCGCCGGCGGTGAAACCCACCAGCACCAGAAAGCCGCGCCCGATCGATCCGGCGACGCGGCCCTCGATGCTCACAGACGCGCTGCTCACGCGTTGGAGAACGACTCTCATGTCCGGTTCACTCCACCGTCACCGACTTCGCCAGGTTCCGCGGCTGGTCCACATCGCAGCCGCGCCGCACTGCTGTGTAATACGCGAACAGCTGCAGCGGCAGCACGCTCAGCACGGGCGTCAGCGAGTCGATCGTCTCCGGAATGGTGATCACGTAGTCGGCGATCTCGGTGATCTGCTCATCGCCCTCGGTCACCACCGCAAGCACCCGGCCCCGGCGCGCCTTAACCTCCTCGATATTGGACACGATCTTCTGGTACACCGCATCCTTCGGGGCGATGAACACCACGGGCATCATGTCGTCGATCAGCGCGATGGGCCCGTGCTTCATCTCCGCCGCGGGGTAGCCCTCGGCGTGGATGTAGGAGATCTCCTTGAGCTTGAGCGCCCCCTCCAACGCCACAGGGAAGTTGTAGCCGCGGCCCAGGTAGAGCGCGTTCTGCGCCCGCATGAATGTCTCCGCCACCCGTTGCACCTGCTGCGACCGCGACAGCACCTCTGCGACCTGGTCCGGCAGCGCGGCGAGCGCCTTCACGATCTCGCGACCCTGCAGCACAGACAGTGAGCGCAGCCGTCCGATTCGCAGCGTCAGCAGCGCGAGAGCCACCACCTGGCCGGTGAACGCCTTGGTGCTCGCGACCCCGATCTCCGGACCCGCGTGGAGGTAAGTGCCCCCGTCCACCTCCCGGGCGATGGAGCTCCCAACCACGTTCACGATGCCCAGAGTGCGCGCGCCCCGCTGCTTGGCCTCGCGGATCGCCGCCAGGGTGTCGGCCGTCTCACCGCTCTGTGAGATGGCGATGACCAGCGTGCGCTCGTCCACGGTGGGATTGCGGTAACGGAACTCCGAGGCGTACTCCACTTCGGCCGGGATCCGAGCCAGCTCCTCCAGCATGTACTCGCCGATGAGCGCGGCGTGCCACGACGTGCCGCACGCGGTGAGCACCACGCGGTCTATCGCGAGGAGCTCGTCGTCCTCCATGTTGATCCCGGAGAGCTTGGCCGTGCCCTCGTCCTCCAGCAGATGGCCGCGGAGCGTGTCCCGGATGCTGTCCGGCTGCTCCATGATCTCCTTCAGCATGAAGTGCTGGTGCCCACCGCGCTCGATCTTGGCGAGGTCCCACTCCAGCGTGGTGACGAGCTTCTCCACGTGGGTCGCCTGCAGGTCCATGATGTCGTAGCCGTCGCGCCCCACGACCGCGATCTCGCCGTCGTCCATGTACACGACGTTCCGGGTGTGCTCCAACACAGCCGCGGCGTCCGAGGCCACGAAGTGCTCCCCCTCACCCAGGCCCAGCAGCAGGGGCGATCCGTTGCGCGCCGCAATGAGCGTATCCGGCTCGGCCGTCGAGATGACCGCAATGCCGTAGGCGCCCTCGACTTCGCGCAGGGCCGTCCCGACCGCCTCGACCAGCGAGCCGTTCATGAAGTGCTCTATCAGGTGGGCCAGCACCTCGGTATCGGTGTCGGAGCGGAACTTGTGACCCTTCTCGGTGAGCCACTTCCTCAGCGCCCTGGCGTTCTCGATGATCCCGTTGTGAACCAGCGCGATCGTGCCGCCGCAATCGATGTGAGGATGGGCGTTCGCGTCGTTCGGAACCCCGTGCGTGGCCCACCGCGTGTGCGCCAGGCCCAGGCTTCCGCTCGGAAGCCGCTCGCCAAGGTGCGTGCGCAGGTCCACGATTCGCCCGGCCACCTTCTCCACGACCAGGCCCGTGTCTTCCACGATGGCCAGGCCGGCCGAGTCGTAGCCGCGGTACTCCAGCCGCTGAACGCCGTCCAGCAGCAGGGGCGCTGCTTCACGCTTTCCTATGTATCCGACGATTCCGCACATGAGCCGCTACTCTCCTGACAACCCCGTCTTGCCGGCGGCTACGAGGCCCTCCGCAGCCTCCGCCGTTGGCGCCTCGGCAATGAGGCGCACGATGGGCTCGGTTCCCGAGGGTCGAACATGCAGCCACCGGTCGGGCCAGGACAGCCTGAGCCCGTCCTGCGTGTCCAGCTCGGCCCCGGCCAGCTCGCGCTGGAGGGCCGCGTACACGGCATCCAGATCGCCGCCGCGCGGCGCCTTCGCCTTGACGATGGTATAACGCGGGGCGCCGTCCACCAACCCCCTCACCGTCCGGCCGCCGCGCGCCAGCAGCTCCAGCACGAGCGCCGCCGCCAGCGGAGCGTCGCGGCCGAGGTGGAGGTCGGGCAGCATCACGCCGCCGTTTCCCTCGCCGCCCACCACCGCGCCCACGCGCCGCATGGCGTGCGCCACATTGGCCTCGCCGACCGGCGCGCGGTGCAGCTCCGCTCCGAACTCGCGCGCGACGTCATCTACCACGAGCGAGGTCGAAAGGTTCACCACCACCGGTCCCGCCCGCTGTTCGAGCACCGCCCGCACACCAAACGCCAGCGTGTAGTCCTCGCCGATCGCAGTGCCGCCCGCGTCCACCAGGGCCATGCGGTCCCCGTCGGGATCCACCGCCATGCCGACGTCGGCACCACTCTTGCGAACTCTCTCCGACAGGCCGGTGAGGTTGGCCGGCACAGGCTCTGGCGCCCGGGGGAATCGTCCGTCCGGCTCCAGGTCGATCCCCACGACCTCGCAGCCGAGCCGCTCGAGCAGCTGTGGCATGATCACGCCCCCGACGCCGCGCACGCAGTCCAGCGCAACGGTGAACCCTCGATCCCGAATTCTCGCGGCGTCCACGAATGGAAGCGCGAGCACCGCATCCAGATGCCGCCCGATCGCGTTCTCGTCGGTGGTTACGATGCCGGCTCGTTCGTCCTCGTCGTGGGCTTCGTCGGCATCCACCAGGCGGAACAGCTCGTCGGCGCTCTCCCGATCCAGGAACAGCCCGTCCGGGCCCACGAACTTGAGCGCGTTCCACTCGACCGGGTTGTGGCTCGCCGTGATGATGATCCCACCGGCGGCGCGGTGATGCTCCACCGCGAGCTGCGCGGTGGGCGTGGGGATCATCCCTCCGTCCACGACATCCACGCCGGCTGCGATCAGTGCCGCGCGGGCCGCGGCGGCGAACTCCGGTCCGGACTCGCGTGAGTCACGGGCCAGCACGATCGCCCGTCGCTCGTCCGTCGTCACCAACCGTCCGAACGCCGCTGCGTAGTGGGCGACGACTTCCGCCGTGAGATCGCTCCCAACGATCCCCCGCACGCCCGAGATGCTCCGCATGAGGGTCCCGCTCATGGGACAAACCTAATAGGAAACCGGCCGTATCCGAGCGCCCGTGGCCGGTTGCCCCGGCCGCGCCGCCCGGTATAGGTTCCGCCCATGACCCGCGTACTCCCCGAGGACCTCGATACCCGACTCGCCACGCGCGCCGTACACGCCGGGCAGCGCCCCGAAGAGGACCCCGCGGGCGCCATCATGACCCCCATCTACCAGACCTCCACGTACCAGCAGCCCGCGCTCGGCGAGCACAAGGGCTTCGAGTACGCCCGGACGCGCAATCCGACGCGCGACGCGCTGGAGCGCAACCTGGCCGCGCTCGAAGGGGCGACGCACGGCTTCGCCTTTGCGTCGGGGATGGCGGCGACCGATGCGGTGCTGAGGCTGCTCTCTTCCGGGGACCACGTGATCTGCGGCGACAACGTGTACGGCGGCACGCACCGCATCATGACGATGGTGTTGGAGCGGTTCGGGCTCGACTTCTCGTTCGTGGACACCCGGGACATCGGTAACGTCGAGGCGGCGCTCACCGAGCGTACGAAGATGGTGTTCGTGGAGACCCCCACGAACCCCATGATGCGCCTCACCGACATCCGGGCGGCAGCCGAGCTGTGCCGCGCCCGCGACGTGGTGCTGGTAGTGGACAACACGTTCGCGACGCCGGTCCTGCAGCGCCCCATCGAGCTGGGAGCCGAAGTCGTGGTGCACTCGACCACGAAGTACATCAACGGACACAGCGACGTCGTGGGGGGCGCCGTGCTCACGACCAGCGACGACCTGGCGGAGCAGCTGGGGTTCATCCAAAACGCCGCCGGAGCGGTGCCGGGCCCGCTGGACTGCTGGCTCACGCTGCGGGGGATCAAGACGCTCCCCGTCAGGATGGCGCAGCACGACCGCTCGGGCCGCGTGATCGCGCAGTGGGCCGCCGAGCACCCCAAGGTGGAGAGGGTCTACTACCCCGGGCTGCCGGACCACCCCCAACACGAGCTCGCGTGCCGCCAGATGAGCGGGTTCGGAGGGATGATCTCGCTCGAGCTCGGCTCGCTGGAGCGTGCCCGGGCCGTGGCAAACGGAACCAGGCTCTTCGCCCTGGCAGAGTCGCTGGGCGGCGTGGAGAGCCTGATCGGACACCCGGCCTCGATGACCCACGCGTCGGTGCCCAAGGCGATGCGTGAGGAGATGGGACTCAGCGACGGCCTGATCCGGCTCTCCGTGGGCATCGAGGACACAGAGGACCTGATCGCGGACCTCGAGCAGGCGCTGCAGGCAACCGGTGCAGCGTAGCGCTTGTTGTGAAACTGCTCCAACCGGCGTGCGTACGGTTAGCGATCGACGAGACCCGCCGGTAACGCGCAGATTCTGGAGGCAGCAATGACAGAAGGTACAGGCGTCCCCACATCACGCTCGCGAAAGGTGCTCACGGAGATCTCCGCGGTGAGCTGGGAGCACCCCGCCGACCGGGCGGCGCTTCAGGCAGTCCGAGCGGTGCCCGGCTTCAACGAGGCCGTGAAGAAGATCATGGGGTTCTTCGGTGAGCGCGGCATCCGGCTCATCTTCCAGGCCAACGCTGTGCGCGTGGGCCCCAAGCAGTTCCCCAAGCTGCACACCCTGATGACCGAGGTGTGCACGACGATGGACTGGCAGGAACAGCCGGAGCTCTACGTCACCCAGACGCCCATCGTGAACGCCGGCGCGTTCGGCGTGGAGCACCCGTTCATAGTCATCAATTCGGGGGCCGCGAGCCTGCTGGACGACGACGAGCTTCGCGTCCTGCTGGGACACGAGCTGGGCCACGTGATGAGCGGGCACGCTCTGTACCGCACTGTGACGATCCTCATCCTCACGCTCGGGTTCCAGAACCTGCCGTTCCTGGCCGGCATCGTACTGCTGCCGATCAAGCTCGCGCTGCTCGAGTGGTACCGAAAGAGCGAACTGTCTTCGGACCGGGCCGGGCTGCTGGCGAGCCAGGATCCGGTGGCGTCCATGCGCGTCTTCCTCAAGCTGGCTGGCGGCGGCAACATGGCCGAGATGAACCTGGATGCGTTCATGGAGCAGGCTCGCGAGTACGAAGAGATGGGGGGGCCGGTGGACGCCATCTACAAGATCCTCAACATGCTCGGCATGACGCACCCGTTCCACACACTGCGCGCGGCGGAGCTCCAGAACTGGATCGACGACGGCTTCTACGAGCGCATGCTCGGCGGGGAGTACACGCACAGGGGCGCGGAGGAGAAGGAGCGTCCCATCACCGCCGACATCGGTGAGGCCGCCAAGCACTACGCCGACGAGGCCAAGCAGACCGTGTCGCAGATGACCGAGGCCGCGAAGAGGGCGGCGTCGGCGTTCACCGACGCGTTCAAGGGCAAGAAGTAGTGAAGGTACTCGTAGTCGGCGGAGGCGGACGGGAGCACGCGCTCTGCTGGGCGCTGGCCCGCTCCGCCTCCGTCTACTGCGCGCCGGGCAACCCTGGAACGGCTGAGCTCGGCACCAACCTGGCAGTCAACCCAAGCGATCACGACGCCATCATCGCAGCGGTCAGGGAGCACGGCATAGACCTCACGGTCATCGGGCCCGAGGCGCCGCTCGTGGCCGGCCTGGCAGACGACCTCGCGGCCGCCGGTCATGCCGCGTTCGGACCGACCGCGAGAGCGGCACGCATCGAGGGCTCCAAGGCGTACGCCAAGGAGGTGCTGTTCGCCGCCGGGGTGCCGACGGCCGAGAGCGAGACGTTCACGGACGAGGCGGCCGCGCTCGACTACATCGGCTCGCATGCCGAGCCGCTGGTCGTGAAGGCGTCGGGGCTCGCGGCGGGCAAGGGCGCCATCGTGTGCGAGACGCGCGCCCAGGCCGAGGCGGCGGCGCGGGAGATGTTCGGGGGAGCTTTCGGCGAAGCCGGCAACACCGTCGTGGTCGAGGAGTACCTCACCGGCGAGGAGCTCTCGATCCTGGCCCTCACCGACGGCGAACAGGTGATGCTGCTCCCCGCATCCCAGGACCACAAGCGGATCGGGGAGGGCGACACCGGACCCAACACCGGCGGGATGGGCGCCTACACACCGGTGTCGATCGCCGACCAGGCCCTGCTCGACCGGGTGGGCCGGGAGGTCATCGCACCCGTGCTCGCCCGGCTGGCAAGTGAAGGCGCTCCCTACCGCGGCGTGCTCTACGCCGGACTGATGCTGGACGATGCCGGTACGCCCAGGGCGCTGGAGTTCAACTGCCGCTTCGGGGACCCTGAGACGCAGGTCGTGCTCCCGGCAGCCGACATCGATCTGGCAGAGCATCTATGGAGTATCGGCTCGGGCGAGGCCTGGAGGCCGCCGATGGCCGCATGCCCGGCCAGGCGCGCGGCCGTGACGACGGTGATCGCCACGCCGGGCTACCCGGCATCGCCGGTCAAGGGCCAGGAGATCGAGCTGCCGGCCGACCTGCCGGCCGACACCATCCTGTTCCACGCCGGCACCTCGATCGACGAGTCAGGGAAGCTGCACGCCGCTGGTGGCCGGGTGCTCAATGCCACGGGACTCGGCCGCGACGTCACCGCGGCCGCCGAGCTGAGCCGCGCGCTGGCCGAGCAGATCCGGTTCGAGGGCAGGCAGTACCGCCGCGACATAGCGTGGCGCGAGGTAGCGCGTGCCGGAGCTGCCTGAGGTCGAAACGATCGTTCGCGACCTCCGTCCCAGACTCACCGGCCGCACCTTCACGAACCCCAAGCTCCACCACAGCGATGTGCTGCGCCGGGTGAGCAAGCCCCGGCTGCTGCGCACCCTGCACCGCAACCGCGTGGGCGCCGTGAACCGGCGCGCCAAGCACGTGGTCGTGGAGCTCGAGAGCGGCCACCGGCTCGTCATCCAGCCGCGCATGACCGGCAACTTCATGGTCTACGACCGCCGCCTGCGGGTCGCCGAGCGACGCTACGTGGTCCTGGAGGCCGCCATTGGAGGCGGCGAACGCTT
>JAUVTI010000052.1 GCA_030601605.1 Gemmatimonadales bacterium | reverse complement strand
GGCACGGTGTGGTGGCCGCCGCCCATCCGGCGGCGGCCCGGGCCGGGGTCGCCATGCTCGAGGCCGGGGGCCACGCCGTGGGTGCTGCGGTAGCGCCGGCCTTCGCCCTCGGCGTGGTAGAGCCGATGATGGGCGGCGTGGGCGGCGGCGGCGCGATGACCATGTGGCTGGCGGAGACGAATGAGGGGTGGCACGTGGAGTTCTACGCCTCGGCACCGGGGCGCCCCGACTACGGACTCGACAGCCTGGATGCGGCCGCCGGAGTTGGCGGCTCGCTCACGACTCCCGAGCAGTGGGCGGCCGTGCCCGGGACGGTGGCAGGCCTGCTGGAAGTGCACGAGCGCTACGGCCGGCTCCCGCGGGAGCGAGTGCTCCAGCCGGCCATCCACCTCGCGGCCGAGGGCTTCCTGGTCCATCCCTTCCTGGCGCAGATCATGGGCGAGGCCGCGGAGAAGCTCTCGTACTCGCCGGATGCCGCGGCGATCTTCATACCCGGCGGAGTGCTGCTCCAGGCGGGGGATTCCCTGGTTCAGAGCGAGCTCGCGCGCACGCTCGAGCTGGTAGCCAGGGAAGGGCGGGACGGGTACTACCGGGGCCCCGTGGCCGACGAGGTCGTGGCCACTCTGCGCTCCGGCGGCAACACGATCACGCTGGAGGATCTGGCGCAGTATTCACCACGCTGGCGCCGCCCGCTGTGCGGCAGTTTTCGGGGGTACTCGGTTCTCACCGCGCCGCCGCCGCTGGCGGGTGTGCAGGTGCTCGAGGCGCTCAACCTGATCGAGTCGCTGGATCCGGCCGTCTCAGGCTTGCCGACCGAAGACGGCGAGGCGCTGGGGATCCTCGTGGACGCCGTCCGGATCGCGCGAGCCGACGCCGCCGCCTGGGTGGGCGATCCCCGCGACACGGGAGTCCCCGCCGTCGGGCTGGCGAGCCACGCCTTCGCGGCCCAGCGCAGCGACCAGATGGGACTCTCGCCGGTTCCCGACACGCTGTCGCCCGGCGACCCCTGGGCCGCGGAGCGCCTCCGCATGGCGCCGGCATGCCCCGAACTGGATCACTTTCCGCCCACGACGCAGCCGCGGCCCGAGGAGGAAGCGGCGCACGGCTCGGCGGGTGGAGGTGACGAGGGTGAGACGACCCACCTCTCGGTGGTGGATGCGGAAGGGAATGCGGTGTCGCTCACCTTCACGCTGGGGGCCTACTTCGGATACGGCGCGTGGGCGGCAGGAGCGTTCTTCAACGATGCGAACGAGAACTTCGGCGGACCCGTGGCCAACCGACGCGCTCCCCACCGCACCCCGCGCACGCAGACGACTCCCACGCTCGTGGTGCGGGACGATCGGGTGAAGATGGTCGTGGGATCACCGGGCGGTGGGCGCATCGCGCCGGCGATCGTGCAGGCGATCGTGTATACGCTGGTGTACGGCCTGGATCCGTGGACCGCACTGCACCTGCCGCGGTTCTATCCGCTGGTGGACGCTCCCGAAGTCCATCTCGAGGTGGGCTTCGCGCCCGAGGCGGCCGCGGCGCTGCGTGCCCGCGGCTACACGGTCAACGTGCACCTGCCGTACGACAGGTACTTCGGCGGGCTGCACATCGTTGTGGTTACGGATGACGGCACGTTGATAGGTGCGGCCGACCCGCGCAGGGGTGGGGCGGCGTTGGGGTACTAGCCCCCCCCAGCCCATCCCCCCGTCGGGAAACGGGAAACGGCTCCCCCGAGCGCAGTACGCTTCCCGCTTCCCGTTGCACGTTTCCCGGTCCTACTCCGTTCCCCCCGGCCTCACTATCTCGGCGTAGCTCTCCGGGTACCACTGGGGCCGCTGGTCCGCGTTCGCGATCTCCAACCCGAGATAGAACATCAACTTCGCGACGCGGGACTCCTTCTCCGCATCGATCTTCTCCGGTTCGTCGCTCGGGCGGTGGTAGTCCTCGTGCGTGCCGTTGAAGAAGAACAGGATCGGCACGCCCTTCCTGGCGAAGTGGATGTGGTCCGAGCGGAAGTAGAAGCGCTCGTCCGGCCATTGGTCGTCGACCGGGGCCATGTTGAGCTCGGGGTGCTCGTCGGCCACCCGGTGCAGCGTCTCGCCCAGGTCGGAGTGCTCCTTGCCGATCACCGATATGGTGTCGGTCCAGTTCCGGCCCACCATGTCGGCGTTCATGTTGGCGACCATCTGCTCGACCGGCACCGGCGCGTGGGTGGAGAAGTACTCGCTGCCCCACATGCCGCGCTCCTCACCGCTCACCGTGAGGAAGATGATCGAGCGCCTGGGGCGGGGCTCCAGTTGCGCGAATGCCTGTGCCAGCTCGATGATCGCCACGGTGCCGGAGGCGTTGTCGTCGGCGCCGTTGCAAATGTCGTCGCCCTCGCGGGCGCCGCACGAGGCGCCCGGAGCGCCGGCCTGGCCCACGTGGTCCATGTGGGCGCTGTACACGACGTATTCGCCCTTGAGGTCGGGGTCGCGTCCCTCCAGGATGCCGATCGTGTTGGGCGCCGAGACCTCGTCCTCGACCATCTCGGGGAGCTTCACCGTGATCTCGAGATTGGGAAGCGGCGTTGCCTGGATTGGCGTTCCGGCGCCGGCGCTCTCGAGATCGAAGCCGTGCTGCGCGAGCACGGGCGCGATGGTGGCTTCCTGGATCTGAAGGGTGGGGACGCGCGACGTCTGGACCCAGCTCTTGCGCAGGGAGGGGCGGGAACCGCGGCTGAGCAGCACGCGCCATCTCGCTTCTGAAGGGCTGCTCGCGATGATGAGCGCAGCCGGCTCCATCCCCACCACCGACCGCAGCAGGCGCCGCACGTTGCTGTGCAGGCCTCCGGAGCGCGTCGTGGCGCCGACCCACACCACGACGGCGCCCTCGATCGGCAGCTCGGCCAGCGCTTCGCCGCCGCCCTCTGTGCCCGAGACGACCAGCGTGGGACCCGTGACTCCATCCGGTCCGGTGGAGCCGCCCGCATTCGCCAGCTCCGTCCCGATGCGCCAGGTCGGGCCGCCGTGTATCGCAACGGAGGCGTTGGCGACGTCGGTCTTCACCCACAGCAGCGAGTAACGCTGCAGGTAGGATCCGTCGTCGCCGCCGGGCGCGAGCCCGAAGCTGCTGAACTCGCCCGCGACGTACTGCGCGGTCATCTCGAGTCCCGGGCTGGGCGTGTTGCGGCCGAGCATGGAATCGTGCGCGATGATGCCCACGCGGTGCGCGACGTCGTCGGGCGTGATCGAGCCGGCCGAGCGTGCGACGGACTCGTCGGTCTGCGCGGTGATGGCGGTCGGGATGAGCAGTGTGAGTGCCACGAGGTGCGAAACCCGCATGCCGGTATGGCTCCTTGGATGGACTGAGTTGGTGTCGAAGTGAACGTACAAAGTTACCCCGCGGGACCGGGACCTGTCGCGTCAGTCGGAGTACCCGAAATGGGCGGGGGGGAAGGTCAGAACAGGCCGCGCACGGCGTACGTGCGGCCGGTTTGGCGCGGCGGCGCCGGGCGCCGCCTGTCTTGCTGAGTGCGTGGGGCGCTGCGGGGGCGGGAGGGGTGCCCCACCCGTCCGTTGCTCTCCCCGGCGAGCCGCCTGACGTCATCTGCGATTCCGGGCCCGCGCGAGGGTGCCGGGCGCCGGTCGACCGCGGCGGGCATGCCGGCCATGCCGGTTCGCCGCGTGGCGCTGCGGGGGGCAGGGTGCCGTCCCGCCGCAGCCGTGGACCGGCGCGGTGTACGGCCCACTCGCGGATGCAGCCCGCGCGGCACCGTGTAGGCGTAGAGTGGCGTCACGTACAGGGGAGCCGGATGGGCTGCGTACACGGCGGGGTAGCCGAATGCGGGGTAGCCAAACAGCGGGTACGCGGCTGGATCGTCGTACACAATGCGGAAGGTGCCGCACCAGTCACGGTACTCGCTGTACGCTGCCGGATTGCTGGCTACCAGGTATGGCAGGACATCGTGGGCGTAGGCTCCGTATCCTCGCGGCAGCAACTGCTCCTCGAGGTCGACCAGCGCCACGTACGGGTCACCGCTGATGCGGCCCCGGGGCGCCACCCTGTTGTAGTTCCAGCGACCGTCCCGCACCCACGACCCGTAATCGAACCGGTCCAGGCTCACAATGGCGAACAGGTACCCCACCCCGGGGTACTCATCCACGACGAAGGCGTCCTTGAGGTAGGTCTGCCCGCCGCGCACGTAGCTCTCGTCGCCGGGGCGTCTGGGGAACAGCACGCGAACCCGCCCGTCGGTGTCCACGCGGAACACCATGACGTATCCGTCGGTGGCGGATCGGAACGAGACCTGGACGCGGTCTCCCGAAGTGAAGAAATCGCGGTCGCCGGCGCTGAGCGCGATGTACGGCGTCTGCGAAACCGGTGGTCCGGGAGGTGCGGCTGCGAACGCTCCGGACGCGTGGTTTGCAACCGGGCTCACTAGCGGCACCGTCGCCACCAAGAGCTCTACAAGCATGGGCACCTCCCGGGCCATCCGCGTATCCAGAGTAGCACGTGGCGTGCCACGTCCGGAGCAACACTCTATGTCGTTGTCCGTCAAGCGCTTATGCAGATCAGACATGGCGCGGTCCGGCGCCTACCGTCCCCGCTGGGTGACAGGCGTCCGGCTGTTTGACCCGCGCGCGCGGCGCGGGTACGATGCAGTGCGATGGCACAGCGATTGACGAACCGCGTGGATCTGCTCGACCCCTACGAGGTGGCGCAGCTCGGGGGCATAGAGCTGGCCGCCCGCGGGGTGGTGGAGGGCTTCCTCGCCGGCCTGCACCGGTCTCCGTTCAGGGGGTTCTCTGTGGAGTTCGCGGAGCACCGACCCTACCAACCCGGTGACGAGCTCCGCTACCTGGACTGGAAGCTCCTGGCGCGGGCCGACCGGCTGTTCGTGAAGCAGTACGAGGAAGAGACCAACCTGCGCTCGATGGTCGTGCTGGACGTGAGCCGGTCGATGGACTGGGTGGGTGGTGAGCGCCGCCTCACGAAGCTGGAGTATGCCAAGCGGCTGGTTGCCGCCCTTGCGCTCGTGCTGCTGAGGCAGCGCGACGCGACCGGGCTCATCGCCTTCGACGAGCGGGTGCGATCGGTCGTGCGCGCGAGGGCGCGGCATGGGCATTGGTGGCAGCTGTTGGCGGCGCTGGGCGAGCTGGAGGCGGGCCAGGGCACCGTTGCCGAGCCGGCACTGCGTCAGGTCACCGACCTCCTCAGGCGCCGCGGCCTGGTGATCTTCGTTTCCGACCTGCTGCTCGACAAGGACCTCGCCCTGCTCGCGCTGCAGCATCTGCGCCACCGCGGCCACCAGGTGGTGGTGTTCCACATCATGGACCCGGCCGAGCTGTCGCTCGAGGGCCCGCCCGAGGCGCGCTTCGAGGATCCCGAGACCGGCGGCGCAGTTGTGGCGCGGCCACGGGAGCTGCGCGGCGTGTACGAAGAAACGGTGCGGCGCACCATTGATGAGTGGCGCTCGTCGTGCCGCGGCGGTGGCATCGATTACCATCACGTGCTGACCGACACCCCCTTCGGGTACGTCCTGCGGCGCGCCGCAGCCAGTCGCTCGCGTTTCGGGTGATGGGCTTCCTCCACCCGCTGGCGCTGATCGGCCTCGTGGCCGTGGCGCTCCCGCCGTTGCTGCACCTCATCGGCCGACGCCTGCCTCCCACCGTGGTCTTTCCCGCGGTCCGCTATCTGACGGCTACCGAGCGGGAGCACAGCAGGAGGCTCAAGCTGAAGAACCTGATCCTGCTGCTGCTGCGCATGGCGGTGATCCTCTTCGTGGTGCTCGCGGCGGCGCGTCCCGTGGCTCGCGTCGCGTCGGGCACCGGGCATCCGCCGACTGCGATGGCGCTGGTGCTCGACAACTCACTCTCATCCGGGGCCGTGGTCGGTGGGCGCCGTGTGCTCGACGTTCTGGCGGAACGCGCGCGGCACGTGCTGGAGCGCGCCACCGAGCAGGACCAGATCTGGATCGTGCTGGCGGACGGGTTGCCGCGGCGCGTCGGCCGGGCCGAGGCGCTGGCGGCGGTGGACAGCGTCACGCCCTGGCCGGTGCGGCTCGACGTTTCGGAGGCCGTCCGCATCGCCGCGCGGGCGGTCGAGGACGCGCCGCTCCCGGTCCGCGAGGTCGTGGTGCTCAGCGACCTCCAGGAAACGGCGCTGTCCGCGGGTGAGCCGAGCGCGGTGCCGGTGCTGCTGTGGGCTTCACCGGAGGTTCCGCAGAATCGCGGAATCGATTCCGCGCACGTGGAGCCTCGGGTCTGGTCACCGAGCGGCGAGGTGATCGTCCGGCTCGGAGGCACGTTCCCCGGGGAGGCCGCGCTCAGGCTCGAGGCCGGCGGTCATGAGCTGGCGGGCGCGGTGGCGGGGTCGGGTGAGGTGGTCGTGCTCTCCGCCACTGTGGCGGAGCGTGGCTGGCTGCAGGCGCGCCTGGCGCTCGACCCCGACGAGCTCAACGCGGACGACCAGTGGTTCCTCGCGCTGCGCGTGGCCGATCCAGCCGCAACGCGTGTCGAGCGCGGCGTGGGAAGCTTCGTGCGGGAGGCGGCCGATGTGCTGCGCCAGGGCGGCCGCATTCGCTCGGGCGACGAAGTCACCCTGGCCGACCGGCCGGCGGCGGGAACTACGGTGCTGTTTCCGCCCGAGGACCCCGCACTGGTTGGGGCCGTGAACCGGACGCTCGCCGCGCGCGGTGTCGAGTGGCGGCTGGGCGAGCTCGTGGACGGCGAGTGGGTGGTCACGGGGGACGCGGGCGCGGCCCGGGGGGCGCCGGTCCTGCGGCGTTACCGGCTGCTGGGGAGCGGCCCGGTCGTGGCACGCGCCGGAGGCGAGCCGTGGCTCGTGCGGGCCGGCGACGTCGTGATCGTGGCGAGCCGCATGGAAGTCGAATGGACCGGGCTGCCCGTGAGCGCCGCCTTCGTTCCGTTTCTCGACCTGTTGGTGAACCGCCTCGCTGCGGGTGAGTCGTGGGTCCTCGGCGCGACGCCCGGCCAGACCGTGCGGCTGCCGGCTGCCGCACGCAGCATTCTCGTCGCGGGCGAGGAGCTGACGGTCCAGGGCGGCGTCGTGGTCGCGCCGCTCGACCCGGGGGTCTACTTCCTGCGTGCCGCCGCGGGCGATACGGTCGGAGCGCTGGAGGTGAACCACGACCGCCGTGAGTCGCGGCTTGCGCCTGCCGCCCCGACCGCCGTGCGAGCGACGCTGGGTCCCGAGGCGAACGTGCTGGGGGATCGCGCAATGGACCGCGAGCTGTTCCAGGGTGCCCGGCGGGCCGACCTCACCGCCATCCTCCTCACGGCGGCGATCGCGGCTGCGCTGCTCGAGTTCGCCCTGGCGAGCGTGGGCGGGGCCGCGCGGAGGGTGTAGTGCTCCCGCGGTTGGTGGAGGCCTTTTCCGGGCTCGCTCCCTGGCGGGCCCTTCGGGATGTCCTGCCCGGGCGCGGCGAGCGGATCGCGGTCGGAGGACTTCCGGGCTCCAGCTCCGCGGTGCTCGTCGCGGCGCTGGCCCGCGACTTCCCACAGCGCGTTGTTCTGATAGTCACGTCGGCGCCGCCGGCAGCCGAGCGCTGGCTCTCGGATCTGGACGTCCTGTTGGGCGGTGCAGTGCGGATGTTCCCCCAGCGTGAGGCGCTGGGCGAGGAGGAGCCGCACTTCGAGATCGCGGGTGAGCGGGTGGAGACGATCGCGGCGGTGCTCGTGGGGAAGATCCAGGTCGTTGTCACCACGCTCCGCGCCACAGCCGAGCTCACTCGCATGCCGCACGCAGTGGCCCGCCACCGGATGGAGGTTCGCACCGGCGAGGCGCTCCCGCTCGGCCTGCTCGTGGATCGGTTGGAGGCGATGGGGTATGAGCGGCGGCCTTCGGTGCTGGACGTGGCTCAATACGCCGTGCGCGGTGGCATCATCGACGTGTATGGCTACGGAATGGCTTCCCCCACGCGGCTCGAATGGTGGGGCGACGAGCTGACCTCGATTCGCGGTTTCGATCTCGACACGCAGCGCTCCGAGGGGGAGGTGGACGCCGTCACGATTCTCCCGGTGGCCGTCAGTGCGGCCGAGGCGGAGGGCGAAGCCGGCCTGAGCGACGACGCGGCAGCGGGGCCGGGTGATCGGGAGCGCCAGAGCCTGCTGGACCTGCTGCCGACCGACACGCTCGTGGTCGTGGACGGGGACGTCGAGGAGGAAGACGTCAGGCGGGTGTGGGTGGAAGCGGCGCATCACATAGAGGTGGCGAGCCGGCGCGGTGAGGACGTGCCCGGACGGGAGGCGGTGTTTCACTCGCCGGCCGCCTGGCAGGAGCGGTGGAGCGGGTTCGCGAAACTGGAGTTGGAGCGCGAACCGGTGGATCACGACTTCCGGTTCGAGAGCCCCCCGGCCGTCGACCGAAAGGTGAGCCGGCTGGCCCAGGTGGTGCGCGCCGGTCCCACGCTCATTCTGTGTGACAACGAGGGGCAGCTCGAGCGGCTCGAGGAGTTGCTCGGCGGAGAGGGCGCCGCCGTCGCTGAGCTGCCTGCGACCGTTACGTTGGCGCTCGGATCCCTTGGCGGCGGCTTCGTGATGCGTGAGCTCACGGTGCTCACGGACCACGAGATATTCCGGCGCGCCAGGCGCATCCGCAGGGCGCGGCGCTACCGGCAGGCTCTCACGACCGCCACCGCGGGGGCGCTCACCCCCGGGGACTACGTAGTGCACCTGGAGCACGGCATCGGGCTGTATCGCGGCATCGAGACTATCACCCTGGGCGAGGGAGCCACGATGGAGGTCGCCGTGCTGGAGTACGAGGGCGGCGACCGGCTGAACGTGCCGCTCTACCGCATCGACCAACTGGAGCAGTACCGCTCGGTGGGTGGAGACGGGGAGGACCGCCCGCCCCCCAAGCTGCATCGGCTCGGGGGCCGACGCTGGCAGCGGCAGCGCGCCAAGACCGAGGCCGCCATTCACCGGATGGCGGCGGAGCTGCTGGAGCTCCACGCGCGGCGCTCGGTGGCCGCGGGTTACGCTTTTCCTCCCGACACTCGGTGGCAGCGCGAGCTCGAGTCGGCCTTCCTGTACGAGGATACGCCCGATCAGAGGACCGCCACCGAGGAGACCAAGAGCGACATGGAACTGGCGCGCCCCATGGATCGGCTCATCGTGGGCGACGTGGGGTACGGCAAGACGGAGGTTGCCGTGCGGGCGGCCTTCAAGGCGGTTCAGGCGGGAAAGCAGGTGGCGGTGCTGGTGCCCACCACGATTCTCGCCGAGCAGCACGGGCGCACGTTCCTCGAGCGGATGGCCGACTTTCCGGTCAACGTCGAGGTGCTGTCGCGGTTCCGCACGCCGAAGGAGCAGCGCGACGCGGTGGAGCGGCTGCGGGACGGCAAGGTGGACGTCATCATCGGGACGCACCGGCTCCTCTCCCAGGACGTGACGTTCCACGATCTGGGCCTCCTGGTCGTCGATGAGGAGCATCGGTTCGGGGTGCGTCACAAGGAGCGGATCAAGGCGCTGCGCCTCGAGGTGGACGTGCTCACACTCACGGCCACGCCCATCCCGCGCACGCTGCACCAGGCGCTGGCCGGGCTGCGGGATCTCACGATGATCCAGACGCCGCCGCGGGACCGGTCACCTGTGCTCACGTTCATCGAGCCGTGGGATGACGAACTGTTGGTCGAGGGAATGGCGCGGGAGCTGGACCGGGGCGGGCAGGTGTTCTTCGTGCACAACCGGATCGAGACGATCGACACCATGGCGGCGCGAGTGGAAAGGCTGATGCCGCGCGCCCGCGTCGGAGTGGCGCACGGCAAGATGCGCGAGCGCGATCTGGATCGGGTGATGCGGCGCTTCGTGGCCGGAGAGGTCGACATACTCGTCTCCACGATGATCGTGGAGTCGGGACTCGACGTGTCCAACGCCAACACGATGATCGTGCACAACTCGCACCATTTCGGGCTGGCGCAACTGTACCAGCTGAGGGGGCGGGTTGGACGTGGGCACAGGAGGGCTTACTGCTACCTGCTCGTCCCGGACCTGGTGGACCCCGACGCGGAGCGGCGCCTCAAGGTGCTGGAGCATCACACCGAATTGGGTTCCGGCTACCGCATCGCGCTGCGCGACCTGGAGCTGCGCGGAGCGGGAAACCGCATAGGGGCCGAGCAGTCGGGCCACGCCCATGCGGTGGGCGTGGACCTCTACCTGCGCTGGCTGAGTGAAACGGTGCGGGCGATCAGGGGTGAGGGGACGCCGTCGGAGCGGCCCCCTACTGAAGTGACCCTGGACGGACCGGCCCATTTGCCGGACGAGTACATTCCGGACGAGGACGCCAAGCTGGACCTGTACCGGCGGCTGGCGCGGGCAGAGGAACTTGGCGAGATTGCGGCGCTGCGAGAGGAGTTGCGCGACCGCTTCGGGCCGCTCCCGGCCGAGGCGGAACGACTGTTGGAAGTTTCGGAGCTTCGCGCGCTCGGCACCCCGCTGGGACTGCAGTCGATCCTGGTGCGGGGCGACGACGCGCGGCTCAAGTTTCGTCCTGATGCGGCGCCGAAGCTGTTCCGGCTCAATGCGGCAATGGAGGACGTGCAGTTCTCCGCCGATGTTCGCCAGATGGTGCCTTTGGCAATGAGATTGCGTCGCCTGGGTGGAGTCGCCATGGGGCCCGGATTGGTGCGGGCGCTCGCGACCGCCGCGGGTGAGGAGTGACTGACTGAATGAAGCGTATGAGAGTTGCATTACGTGCCTCGGGGGCCGCGGCTGCCCTGGTTGCCCTCGTTGCGTGCGGCGACGGGTTCGGCGGCGGCATCAACGCGGTGGCCACGGCCGAGCGGCATGATCTGGGAGTGAGCCAGCTGGCGGGTTGGCTCGCCGATCTCGAGCGGGTGCCGCTCCAGCGTGAGATCGCCGAGCGGGCAGCGCACCGCTGGGTGGAGTTCGTGCTGTTCGCCGACCGGGTGGCCGCGGGCGACTCGATGCTGGATCGCGAGACGGTGCTGCAGGCGATGTGGCCCAGCGTGTACCAGGAGCTCGTCGACATACATCACGACTTGCTGATCGAGGAGCGCATCGCTCTGGACTCGGCCGACGTCGA
>JAUVTI010000015.1 GCA_030601605.1 Gemmatimonadales bacterium | reverse complement strand
ACGCACGCACCGCCCGGGCCCGCACCCCATCCGACACCGGCGCGGTCCGCACGAGCTCGACCAACCGTCCGACGCCGCGGCCGGAAGAGCCGCCCTCCGGGATCTCGAAGTCGACCTTCGTGGCGGTCAGCGACGCGCGCTCGACCTGGCGGATGCGAACCCGGACCGAGGGGAAGCCGAGCCGTGCGGGCAGGTCCTCGAGCCACGCGGAGTCGACCCCGGCGTCCAGCAGGGCACCCAGGGCCATGTCGCCGCTCATGCCCGCTGCCGGGTCGAGGATCGCTATGCGCATCGGTCGTATACCAAGCCCTAAATCTCCCCAATCAGCTCCGATATAGCCACCCCGCTCCGGTGTTGAACAGCACCACGGATTCGTCCGCCCCAATACTGCCACGCTGGACCAGAGTATGCAGCGCTGCCAGCGTCGCCCCACCCTCGGGGCACGCGTCCACTGCCTCGCTGGTCGCCATGGCGTCGGCCGCGCGGCTCAACGCCTCGTCGGAAACCGCGAGTGCCTCACCTCCCGTCTCCTCGAGCGCGCGCAGGATGATGGGGCCGCCCAGGGGCGCGGGAACGCGCAGTCCGGCCGCGACGGTTTCGGGATTGGGCCATGGCTCCGTGCGGCTCGCACGCTGCTCGAATGCCTGCACGACGGGTGCGCAGCCCTCCGACTGCACGCTGTAGAGGCGGGGCGCCTTGCCGGTCACCCACCCCGCCGCGAGCAGATCACGGAAGGCGATCCACATGCCGATGAGCCCTGTCCCACCGCCGGTCGGGTAGATCGCCGCGTCCGGCAATTGCCATCCCAACTGCTCCGCCACCTCGAGGCCCAGCGTCTTCTTGCCTTCGATGCGGTACGGCTCGCGCAGGGTCGACATGTCGAACGATCCGTGTGCGGCGGCATGCGCCCGCGCGGCCTTGCCGCAGTCACCGATGTGCCCGTCCAGGAGCTGCAGCTCGGCGCCGAAGGTGCGGACCTGCTCGAGGATGCGCGGTGGCGTCGTGCGCGGGGCGAACACGTGTACCGGGAGTCCCGCGCGCCGGCCGTAGGCCGAGGTCGCTACACCGGCGTTGCCGGCGGTCGGCACGGTGAAACCCTGGGCGCCGGCGTGGCGCGCCCGCGTGACGGCTGCGGAGAGTCCGCGGGCCTTGAACGAGCCGGTCGGGTTCATGGACTCGTCCTTGATCCACAGCTTCGCGACGCCGGCCCGTTCGGCGAGCCGCGGCGCGTCGAGCAGCGGCGTCCCGCCCTCGCCAAGGGTGACGGGAGCTTCGCCGTCCAGCAGCGGCAGCCACTCCCGGTAGCGCCACATCGTCCAGGGGCGCGCGGCGAGCAGCGTCTTGAGGCCCGGCTCGGGCGCACGCTCGTAGCGCACCAGCCAGGGGGCCCCGCACTCGGGGCATACGGTCGGGAGCCCGTCGGGCGCCGCATCGGTTGGGCACCCGGAACACGTGAGCGACCAGTGGTATGTCATTGCTTCACGCTGGAGAGGATTCTGTCCGCGAGCTTGAGTGAGAAACCCGGCAGGGCCGCGATCTCCTCCGGAGTGGCGAGCCGGACGCCGGGCAGGCTGCCAAAGGCCTCCAGCAGGCGGCGCCGGCGCTGCTCGCCTACACCGGGGATGTTGAGCAACTCGGACGTGACGGTTCGCTGCGTGCGGCGCTTGCGGCTATAGGTGATGGCGAAGCGATGCGCCTCGTCCCGGGCTCGCTGCAGCAGGCGCAGCGACGGCGCCCGCTGCGCGAGCCTCAGGCTCTCCCCGCGGCCCACCAGGAAGGTCTCCGCCTCGCGCTTGGCGAGGCTCGCCAGGGGGATGTCGCCCAGGCCGAGTTCGGTGAGGGCCTGGTGCGCGGCGCCGAGCTGTCCCTTCCCACCGTCCACCACGATCAGGTCAGGGAGCGGCTTTCCCTCCTCCATGCGCCGGGTCGCGAAGCGGGACACGACCTCGTTCATCGCCGCGAAGTCGTCCTGTTGCCCCTCTTCGCCGCGGATCTTGTAACGACGGTACTCACCCTTCTTGGGGCGTCCGCCCTCGAACCAGACGAGGGATCCGACGGTGTCACGGCCCTGGTTGGTCGAGATGTCGATGCACACGAAGCTGCGCGGCACGACGGTGAGGCCCAGGTCGCGGCCCAGGGCGTAAACCGGATCCTCGACGCGCTCTTCGGTTTCCAGCGCCTCGATCTTGAAACTCTCGAGCAGGTGTCGCGCGTTCTGGTCGGCCAACGCAACCAGTCGCTGGTTCACCCCACGCTGCGGCACGAGCCACTTCTGCTCCGGCGCCAGCTCCGTTACCGCCTCGAAATCGGCCGGGGGAAACGGCAGCACGACGCGCCTGGCGCGCGCCTCGGCGCGCACGTAGTAGCCCACCAGGAAGACGCGGAGGATTTCCTCGTCCGGAGCCTCCGACAGGTTCTCGAAGAAGCGCTGCTCGCGCGCCACTACGCTGCCCTGGCGCACCCGTACGATCACTCCCACGGCGTCGTCCCCGTCACGCGCAAATCCAATGGCGTCGGCGTCGCTTCCGCCCACCGCCTCCACCGCCTGGGGTTGCTCGAGCTGCTCCAGCCAGGAGAGCGCGTCGCGTATCTCGGCTGCGCGCTCGAAGTCGAGGCGCCCCGAAGCCGCTTCCATCCGCCGCCGCAGGCTGGAGCGCACCTCCACCGTCTTCCCCTCGAGGAAGGCGATCACGTCGTCCATCATGCCGCGGTAGTCATCCACGCCCTGGTAGCCCACGCACGGTGCGAGGCAGCGGTTGATGTGATAATCGAGGCATGGTCGATCGGGCGCGTCACCGGGCAGCGCGTAGTGGCACGAGCGCACGGTGAAGATGCGGCGAATGATGCGCAGCGTGCGGCGCAGGACGCCGACGTCGGTGTAGGGCCCGAAGAAGCGCGCACCCGGAATGTCGAGCCTGCGCACGACCAGTACGCGTGGAAACGGCTCGCCCAACGTCACGGCAATGCGTGGGTAGCTCTTGTCGTCCCGCCACATGACGTTGAAGCGGGGACGGTGCTCCTTGATCAGGTTGTTCTCGAGGAGCAGCGCCTGTGATTCCGTCGGGACGACGATCGTCTCCAGGCCGCGGATCCGCTCGAGGAGCATCCGCCCTTTGGGGCCCCGGGATGCGTTGGCCGCCAGGTAGCTGCGCACCCGCTGGCGCAGCCGCTTGGCCTTGCCGACGTAGAGAACCTCGTCACCGGCGCCCTTCCACAGGTAGACCCCGGGCTTGTCCGGCAGTGAGGCGATCGTCCGCTCGATGTGCTCGAGATCGCGACCGGTCATACGGGAAAGCTAACTGTCGGTCGAGTGCCCCGAGCGCCGCCGCAGCGCCGCCCAGAGCTTCACGGCCTCGGGGTGTCCCAGCAGCAGCGTCACCACCCCGTACACGGCCCCGAACCCGGCGAGCGCGAGCAGAGCGGCGAGCCACACGGGTCCGTCCCGGAGCGCAGCCGCGACGCCCACTCCGGAGAAGGCGGCGGGCACGGTCGCTGCCGCCGCCAGCACGATGGCGCGCCGCTCCGGGCTCTCGAGGATGCGTCCGACCTTGGCGCTGAGCGTCCCGAAGTTGAGCGACATGTTCAGGTAGGCTGCGATCGAGGCGCCCAGCGCGATCCCCGCGGGGCCGAAGCGGCGCATCAGCAGGAAAGCGCTCACGGCCGACACGATGACGGAGACCACCGCGATCCTGACCGGCGTCTTCGTGTCCCCGAGCGCGTAGTGCCCCGACGCGAGCAGTTTCACGGAGGCCTGCGCGGGGACGCCGATCGAGTAGGCCGCGAGCGCGCCGGCTGCGATCAGGGTCTGGGCGGCGCCGAAGGCGCCGGTCTGGAACAGAGCTCCTATGATCTCGGGGGCGAGCGCGGCGAAGGCGACGGCCGACGGGAGGGCGAAGAACGCGATGCGCTGCATCCCGGCCCCGAGCCTGGCGCGCAGCACCTGTTGGTCGTTTCCCACCGCTCCCACCGCATCGCGCGCGAGCTCGGGGAGCGCGACGGCGGCGACGCTGACGCCGAACAGCGACACGGGGAGAATCGCCACCAGCTGCGCGTAGCCCAGGATCGCGACGGCGCCCTGTGCCAGCAGCGACGCGAGCTGCGTGTCCACGATGCTCGAGATCTGATACGCGCCCGCTCCCACTACCACCGGCACCCAGCGCCCGATTACCTGCCTCACGCCGGGCGCCTTGAGGTCGAGGCCCCACTTGACGCCACCGGTCAGCCGCAGAGTGGCGGGCAGCTGCACCAGTAGTTGGAGCAGGCCGCCGAGCAGCGCGCCCCAGGCCAGCGCCACCACGAGGTCCAGCTCGACGAGCACGCCGCCCAGGGTGATCAGCGTCGCGATCTGGGTGATGTTCCACAGCGCCGGCGCCGCGTAGGACAGGAAGAAGCGGCGGTGGGTGTTGAGTATCCCGAGGCACCAGGCGGACAGGATCAGGAGCCCGGACATCGGGAACATGATCCGGACCAGCGTGATCGCGAGCGCCCGGCGCTCCCCCGAAAAACCCGGTACGACGAAGTCGGTGATCAGCGGGGCCAGCGCGATGCCGATGAACGCCAGGACGGCGGTCAGCAGCACCAACACCGACGCGATGACGCCGGCCAGGCGCTGCGCCTTCTCGCTCTCGCCGCGCTCGATCATCCCGGCGTAGACCGGGATCAGGGAGGCCGAGAGGGTTCCCTCCCCGAGCAGGTTGCGGATGACGTTTGGGATCTTGAGCGCGGCGCGAAACGCGTCAGCGGTGACTCCGGCGCCGAAATAGTGCGCGAACACCCGCTCCCGGACGAACCCGAGAACGCGGGTGAGCATGATCCCGGCGCCGACCCGGGCCGCGAGACGGCCCTGCGACGGGGGCACGCGCCTAGGTCTTGGGTGGCGCGAGCCGGTCGGGCGGGTCGCGCTGTTCCGGGTTCTCGAGCAGGCGCTGTAGGAACTGCATCTCGTCGCGCATGCTCTCGAAGTTGCGCGACACGTCGTCCACCTCGTCCTCGAGCGTGAGCACGCGCTTGATCAGCTCGTCCATCTGCCGCTCCCGCTCCGGGAGCATCCGGTCGGCGTCGCGCGCGCGCTCCCTGAGGCGCGGTACGTCGAAGGCGAACACGAGGATCGGGATCAGCAGCGCAAGGAGCAGGATGACGAGAGCGAGGGGCCAGATCATGGGCCGATTCTACGGCTTCCCTGGTGCGGATTCAAGTTCCGGGACAGCTTCCGCGCTCGCCTCGAGCGCGGCGTCCACGAACGCGGTGCCGTAACGCACCAGGTACGGCACTGCGTTGAGAACCCGCTCCTGCGGCTTGCCGCCCGGGAACAGGCTCGTGCGGGCCTTGGCGATCTGCTGCGTCACGACCTCGTTCCTCTTCTTGAGGTGGCCCACGAGGCGCTTCTCCACTGAGGCGGCGCCGCCGAGCGCGTTGTTGCGCGCCGACCGCACGGTCTTCTCGAGGGTCGGGTCGACCTCACCCGCAGCCCGTTCGAGCCTGTCGTACTCCTCGGTCAGCGTGCGGCGCAGCGTGTGGAGCGCGTCGGCGGCGGCGGGCGGCATGTCCTTCCCCACCAGCGAGGCCTCGAGCTTCCCCTCGGGCCCGGCGAGATCCTCGGCGCCGATGCCGTACTTGTCGAGCACCTTCTGGATGCGTGCTTCGATGAGACGCGCCGACCAGCGTGGGACCGGGGTCTGTGGAGCCACGTCCAGCGCATCGTACAGGGGCGCCGTCTGCGGCAGGTACTGGAGCTCACCCGGTCCCGCGACGTATGCCAGCGTGGGAAGCAGCGCCGCCTCTACCACCGGCCGCAACAACACGTTGGGTGACAGCCGTTCCGGCTCGTCCCGTGCGATGCCGCGCAGGGACTCGAGCGTCCACGGCTCCCTGGCGCGTCTCGTGCGGAGACCGTCTCCATCCGCTACGATGCGGTCGCGGCCCAGGCGATCCTCGATCAGCACCGGCGTGGAGCCGTCGCCGACCGGTACCGGTACCCGGTGCCCCGACGCCTCGAGAGCCTCTGCTCGCGCCCCGAGCGCCCGGTCGATCCCAGCGGCCTGCTCGAGCACGCGGATCAGGTAGGGCGCCATCGCTCGCTTGGCGGCCTGGTGGGTCGGGAGAAAGACGACGAGGCCGTGCCTGCCGAGCAGCTCGGCCATCGCCCCGGCGAATGCCGACGCGAAATCCGCCTCAGGTCGGTAGTGGCGCCCGAGCCACGCAGACACCTCGCCTCGGAATTCCGTCTCGGGCGTGCTCCGCTCCACTGCGGCGAGGACCGCCTCGATTTCCGCGCCCAGTGGCTCGCGATAGAGCGGCAACGAGGCGTCCGCCGCGTCGCGGCTGCGCAGCTCCACGCGCTCGACCTCGTTGGATGGTGTGATCAGATTGACGTGGTTCGCTTCCTGGAAGTCGTGATCGTCTCCGGCCACCCAGAAGACCGGCACCACGGTCCGACCCAGCGAGTCCTCCAGTGACCGTGCCAGCGAGACCGCGGTGAGCGCCTTGTACACGGTGAACAGCGGTCCGGTCAGGAGTCCCGGTTGCTGCCCCGTCGTCACGCAGAGCGCCTCACCGGCCAGCAGCTTCTCCAGCCCGGTGCTTGCCGGGCCGGACGCCACGAACGCCTGTTCCATGCCCGCCTCGACACCCGTGCCGCGGGCGGCCATGCGCGCGCTCGTGTCGAGGGCGGGCCGCACGGCCGGCGTGATGGTCTCGAACCGGAAGCTCATCGTCGTTCCGCGACGAAGATGGCACGTGGCGATTGGGACACGAGCGGACCGCCGCTGTAGTCGCCGATGCGCTCCCGTACGGAGAGGCCCGCTCCGAACAACATGTCCGCCAGTTCATCCGGGGAGAACAGGCGAACGCGCTCCACGAAGCTCCGTCCTTCGTCGACGAGGTGGATCTCCTTGGTGACGAAGCGTCCGTCGGTCGATATGCCTCTCTCGATGACGACCCGCTGCTCGCCCACCTGGCGCTCTTCGTGGGGCACGAGCGAGTCTCGCACGGAGTCTGCGTTCAGATAGTCGAGCACGAACACCCCGCCATCGCCCAGGACCGCGGCTGCGCCCTCGAGCACCGCCCGGTGTTGCGCGTCGTCGGCGAAGTAGCCGAAGCTCGTGAAGAGGTTCACGACCAGGTCGAAGGCCCCGTCCCGAAATGGCAGCTGGCGCTTGTCTCCGCGCACCAGATCGAGTGGCGGATCCATACGGTGTCGCGCGAGGCTCAGAAGCGGCATGGACAGGTCGAGGCCGACGACTCTGGCGCCGCGGTTGGCAAAGTGGACTGCGTGACGCCCGGCTCCGCAGGCCAGGTCCAGTACGCGCCGCCCCCGGTACGGGGCGTGACGCTCGATCAGCGCCGCCAGCTGCCGCGCTTCATCGTCGTCGCGGTGCGGGTACAAGCGCAGGTACTCCTCGCCGAACCATTGCTCGAACCACTCCGTCATTCGTGGCTCCCCTTGTGGTACGGCTCGCCCCGCAGGATGGTGAGTGCGCGGTAGAGTTGCTCGGTCAAGACCACGCGCGAGAGCTCGTGCGGCATCGTGAGCCGCGACAGGCTGAGGGTACCTTCGGCGCGGTCCAACACACGTTGATCGAGCCCGTGGGCGCCGCCGATGATTAGTGCTACGTCCCGCGCGTCGTGCTGCCAGGCGCTCAGTTGCCGGGCGAACTGCTCGCTCGTGCAGCTGCGTCCCCCGCGGGTCAGGGCGAACGGCCGGGACCCTTCGGGTATGGCCTCGAGCAGCGCATCTCCCTCGAGACGCAGCACCGTGCTCGCGTCGCGGGCTCGGCGGCCCGCCTCACGAACTTCCTTCAGCTCGAGGCGCTGCGTGCGCCTGATGCGGGTGATGTACTCGTCGCACGCCGCGCTGAAGGCCGCATCGCGAACCCGACCGACGGCGACGAGGTAGAGCACCATCAGGCATAGAGCCCGCGCAGCCGGTGCACGGCCGCCACCCGCTCCATGGCGAGCATGTAGGACGCGACGCGCATGTTCACGGAGTGCTCTTGCGCCACGCTCAGCACGGCCTGGAACGACTGCTGCATGATCGTGTTGAGCCGCTCGTTGACCGTCTCCTCGCCCCAGAAGTACCCCATCCGGTCCTGTACCCACTCGAAGTAGCTCACGGTCACGCCTCCCGCGTTCGCCAGAATGTCGGGGATGACGAAGACCCCGTGCTCTTCCAGAATGCGATCGGCACCGGCCGTTGTCGGCCCGTTCGCCCCCTCGCAGATGATCTTGGCCTTGATGTTGCCGGCGTTCTTGCGGGTGATCGCGTTCTCGACGGCCGCCGGCAGCAGCACGTCCACGTCGAGACTGAACAGCTGCTCCGCCGTGATGGCCTCGGCGTTGGGGTAACCGCCGAGATAGCGGTTCTCACGCACCCATTTGATGGCGTCGTCCACGTAGATGCCGTGGGGATTGTAGATGGAGCCGGACACGTCGCTCACCGCGACTATCGTGAGGCCCTCCTTCTCGAGCAGCTGAGCCGCGATGGAGCCGACGTTGCCGAATCCCTGCACGGCCACCTTGGTGCCGCGGAGCGGCAGGCCCAGGTGCCTGATCGCTTCCTTGATGGCGATCATGCAGCCGCGTCCGGTCGCCTCCCGCCGGCCCGCCGAGCCGCCCATCTCGACGGGCTTGCCTGTCACCACGGCGGTGACGGGGTGGCGTTGGTGCATGGAATACGTGTCCATGATCCACGCCATGACCCGCTCGTTCGTGTTCACGTCGGGCGCGGGGATGTCGGACTCGGGACCGAGAGTGTCCATCAGCGCCGCAGTGAAGCGCCGCGTGATGCGTTCGAGCTCCCTGACCGAGAGAGTCGTGGGGTCGCACACCACCCCGCCCTTGGCGCCACCGAACGGGATGTTCACGACGGCGCACTTCCACGTCATCCAGGCGGCGAGCGCCTTCACCTCGTCCAGAGTGACGCGCAGGTCGAAGCGCATGCCGCCCTTGCCCGGGCCCCGGGCGGTGTTGTGGATGACCCGATAGCCGGTGAAGACCTCCAGCTCACCGTTGTCCCGCTGGATCGGGACCGCCGTGATTATCTGCTTC
Source organism: Gemmatimonadales bacterium (assembly GCA_030601605.1). GTDB lineage: Bacteria > Gemmatimonadota > Gemmatimonadetes > Gemmatimonadales > GWC2-71-9 > WVYX01. The sequence continues at coordinate 12,414 of JAUVTI010000015.1, read as the reverse complement.
TCGGGATGGCGCAGGACGCGATACATGCCGGGCTCCAGTTCGAGCAGCTCGGCGGCATGGTCGAACCGCGCCATCATAGCCTCGAACGGATTGTCCTCGTCGAGGTGCGGGTCCTTGTCCCGCCCGAGAATGTCCTGTGCGGTGCGGGCCTGGTCGTCCGCGGTCGTTCCGTGGCTCATGATGTCGGTAGGGCTCCTACCGTCTCGTCGGTCGTGGGTTCAGGCCAAGAGTTCAGTCACGTCTGTTGCCACCAGGTCCAGCGCCGCTTCCACCGCGGCGCGCCCGTGTTCCCACCGGACGTCGAGCGCAGCCACGAGAGGCTCCGGGACCCGCGGCGGCCACAGGCTCCTGAGCTTGGCCGCATCCTTTTCGGTGACTACAACGTAATCAACTGCCGCCGCCGCATGGAGCAGGCGCGCCACATCGCCGGCGCGGTAGCTGTGGTGGTCGGGCCAGGCCAGCAGCTCAACGTGGGCCCCCAGGCGGCGGCACTGGCTGGCGAAGCTGTCCGGGTCTCCTATGCCGGCTGTGGCCAGGACGCGGGCGCCGTCGAGCGACTCCGCACTCCGAAACCCGCCGCTCAGCAGCCCGCGGAATCCGGTGATCGCCAGCTTTGCGATCGCGACGGGGGCTCGCGGTGCGGCCCGCCGCGCGCGCTCCGCCACGGCCAGTGCCGTGATCCGGTCGGCGCGCTTGCGGGTCACGATCACGAGGTCTGCCCGGCGCAGCGCTCCCCACCCTTCCCGCCACGGGCCCGCCGGCAGGGTCCAGGGGACCGCGCGGCTCGACTCCGCGCTCACCACTGCGATGTTCAGGTCCCGACCCACGTCGAGGCGCTGGTAGGCGTCGTCGAGCACGACGATCTCGGCTCCCTGGGCCACGGCCCGCCTGGCTCCGGCAATCCGGTCCGGGTCCTCGACGACGACGGCGCCCGGCACCAGCAGCCGGTGCACGTCGCCCTCGTCACCGCCGTAGCCGCGCAGCACGATGGCCGGCTTCAGGCCTTTGCGGGCGTAGTATCCTGCTATCCACGACGCGAGCGGGGTCTTTCCGGACCCCCCCACGGTGAGGTTCCCGACGGCTACCGTTGGTACGGTCGGGATGGCCTGTGGCAGCAGCCGCGCCCTGTAGGCGCGCGCCCGGACGGCGACGGCTGCGTGATAGGCCCACGCGGGGGGGAGCAGTGCGAGCCGGGCAATGCGGGCCGTGAGGGAGCGCCTGGCCCAGAGCCAGTGCGTCACGAAGCGCACAGGGCCTCTTCTTCCACGCGGCGCAGCTCGCTCTCGAGCCGCTCGCGGCCCCGCAGCCGCTCCTCACGTCCGGCGGGCACGGCGAACGGCCGGCCGTAGACGATGCGCACGCGGGCGAAGGGACGCGGCAGCAGAAAGGCGTCCCACGACCGAGCACGCCAGGCCGGGGCCGCTGAGGCCGCAACGGGAACGATCAAGGCCCCGCCGAGCTGGGCGGCGGCTACTGCGCCCGTCTTGACCTGGCGCGCCGGACCGCGCGGTCCGTCGGGCGTGAATGCCGCGTCACCCCCTTCTCGCAGCGCTCTCACGGCCCGGCGCAGCCCCCGCGTCCCACCCCGCGTGCTCGATCCGCTGGCGATCCGGTAACCCCAGCGGCGCGCCGCGTGAGCCAACCGCCGACCGTCGCGGTGGCCGCTCACGAGCAGAGTGATTCCCTGCCCCCGCCGATGCCACAGCGGTGCCAGCGCCAGGCCGTGCCACACCGCGTAGACCACCGGCACGCCCGCATCCCGGGCGGCGTCGAGGTGCTCCTGACCCTGCACGTCGAGGCGCCACGTGCGCGCCAGCAGGCCGGCTATCCAGCGAAGGGCCCTCTCGGCCAGCGCGGGCCTCACGCGGCGAGCTCCCGGCCCAGCCCGGCGACCCGCCCGGCTGCGCCGGGGGTTCCGAGTGCGGAGCGCACGGTCTCGAGCGCATCGCGTTGCTCACTGGCTTCACGGCCTGCCGGGTCGAGTAGAGGAAGGGCAGCGCTCGCCAGGGCCTCCGGGGTGGCCTCCCCCTGCAACAGCTCCGGCGCCACACCGCGACCCGCAATCAGGTTGACCAACCCCACGCTGGGCACGCTCACGACCCGCTTCGCCAGGGCGAAGCTGGCCGGGTGCATGCGGTAGGCGATCACCATCGGCATCCCCGCCAGCGCCGCCTCCAGGGTGGTCGTACCCGACTTGCACAGGCCCGCATCCGCGGCCGCGAACGCGACCGCCGGATCGCCGCGCCACACACGGAATGCTTCGTCGGCGGGCGCCACTCCGCAGGGCGCCTCGAGCAGCAATACCTCGAGGTCGGGCACGGCCTCGCGCAGGCGGTGCGCCGCCCGGCGGAGCGTGGGCCACAGCCGCCGGATCTCGGCACGACGGCTCCCGGGGCTCAGCGTGAGCAGCGGGACGTCGCTGCCGAGTCCGAGGACGCGGCGCGCGGCGTCGCGGGTGGGAGTGGGCGGCCGGTCCAGCAACGGGTGGCCGACGAAGGTCGTGGGGATGCCGCGGCCGGCGAAGAACGTCTGCTCGAACGGGAGGATCACCGCCAGGTGGCTCACGCTGCGCCTGAGCGCCGGGAGCCGCCATGCGCCCCACGCCCAGAGCTGAGGCGCGATGTAGTACAGCACCGGAACGCCCCGCCGCGCCGCGACCCGCGCAAGGCGCAGATGAAACCCCGGGTAGTCAACCAGTACGGCGAGATCGTAGCGCTCCAGTGCGAACCGGCGCCGCAGCCGCGCCAGCAGCGCCAGGTGCGCGGGCACGCTGCGCAGCACTTCGGCGACGCCGATGGCCGACAGGTCCTCCATCCGTGCGATCAGCCGCGCCCCGGCCTCCTCCATTCGAGGGCCGCCGATGCCGTCGACGGCGATCCCCTCCTGATCTGCGAACAGCCGTCGCACAACCTCAGCTGCGTGGGCGTCGCCCGATGGCTCACCGGCCGAGACGAACACTCGCCTCACACGAGTACCCCTCGCTCGGAGTGCGCGACGAACTCGACCAGGCGCGTGACCTCGGGTACCTGCGGCTCGCAGCGGAGCCGCTCGATCGCCTGTGTGGTCGTCAGGTCGGAATTGAATAGCATGCGGTAGGCGTGCTTGAGCGCGAGCCGCACCTCGGGCGGGAAGCCCGCCCGCGTGAGTCCGACGGTGTTGAGGCCGTACAGTTTGAGGGGATTGCCGGTGGCGTTGGTGTAGGGCGGAACGTCCTGTGGCACCCGCGACCCCCCGCCCACGTAGGCATACGTACCGATGCGCACGAACTGGTGCACGGGACACAGGCCGCTGATCGTGGCGTGGGACTCGATGTGTACGTGTCCGGCGAGCTGCACGGCGTTGGCGATGGTTACTTCGTCCTCGATCACGCAGTCGTGCGCCACGTGCACGTACGTCATCAGGAAGCAGCCCCGCCCGACGCGGGTGACGCCGCTGGCCAGGGTGCCGCGGTGCAGCGTCGTGTACTCGCGGATCACCGTATCGTCGCCCACTTCCAGCCAGGTATCGCCGCCGTCGTGCTTCGTGTCCTGCGGCGCGGCTCCGAGCACCGTGCCCGGCCCGACCGAGCAGCGGCGGCCGAGCCTGGTGTTCTGCTCGATCACTGTGTGGGGACCGATCGACGTCCCGTCGCCGATCGTGACTCGAGGTCCGATTATGGCATAGGGGCCGACGACTACGTCGGCCCCCAGCTCTGTATCGGGATCTATGATTGCCGTGGGGTGGATCCTGTCGGTCATCGGTCCACGATGGCCGCCATCATCTCGGCTTCAGCCGCCGGCTGGCCGTCGACGTAGGCCACGCCGCGCATGCGACACGTCTTGCCGCGGAACTTCAGCATCTCGAGCTCCAACCGCAGCTGGTCACCGGGTATCACCGGCTTGCGGAACTTCACGCTGTCGATCGACATGAAGTAGACCACCTTGCTCTCTGGGTCGTCCACTGCATCCATCAGCATCATGCCGCCCGTCTGCGCCATGGCCTCGACGATCAAGACCCCAGGCATGACGGGGTGCCCCGGGAAATGCCCCGGGAAGAACGGCTCGTTGATCGTGACGTTCTTGATGCCGACGATACGCTTGCCCGGCTCGAGCTCGATTATGCGATCCACGAGGAGGAACGGGTACCGGTGCGGCAGCACGTCGAGGATCTCCTGAATTCCAGCTATGGCCGGTGCGCTGCGGGTCACCGTCCGCTGGATCATCCTGGCGAGTGCGATGTTGCCGCGGTGGCTCGGCTTGAACGCGACGATGTCAGCCTCCAGCCTGCCGCCCAGAAGAGCGAGATCGCCGAGGAGGTCCACCGTCTTGTGGCGTACGAACTCGTCGGGCCAGCGCAGCTCCGTCCCCTCGATTCCCGTGTCGCTGAGCGCGATCACGTTGTCTGCGCTCGCTCCCAGGGCGAGTCCCCGTTCCTTCAGCTGCTCGGCCTCGCTCTTGAAACCGAAGGTGCGCGCGCCGGAGAGCTCCGCCTCGAACGTCTCGGGCGTGATGTCGAAGCAACCAGATTGCCGGCCAATCAGGGGATGGTCAAAGTCGATGGTAACGGTGAGGCGTAGTGAATCACCCGGTGCCACTACGTAGACCGACTCCCCTTCCCGCACCACGAATGGCGCCCGTGGCCGGTAGGTCGTGACGTCGCCACCTGTCTCGACGACGCCGGCGTCAGACAGTGCCTTGAAGAGGCCGGCCGGGCTGCCGTCACCAATGGGCGGCTCGGCACCGTCCAGCTCGACCAACAGGTCGTCGATCCCGTGCGCGGCCGCGGCCGCCAGCACGTGCTCCACCGTGTGCACCGCGCCGTCTCCCTCGCCCAGGCTGGTTCGCCGATCCGCACCGCCGACGGACTCCAGCCGCGCCGGAATCTCGACGCCGTCGGCAAGGTCAACGCGGCGGAACACGATGCCCTTCCCGACCTCTCCCGGCTTCATGGTGACCGAAGTGTCGGCCCCGGTGTGAAGCCCCGTGCCGGACACCGTCTGAGGCTTGGTGATGGAGCGTCTAGCTTGGCTCATTGCGCGGGATCATCCTTTCCAGGGAGCTGACGATGGGCGCGATGCGGGCCAGAGCCGCGGTCTGCCGCAAGACTGCACGGTGGTCGCGGGCCGGGTAACCGGACACCGTTGCGCCGGGTTCGATGTCGCCGATCACGCCGCTCTGGGCGGCGACACGCGCGCCGCGCCCCACCGTGAGATGATCGGCGAGGCCAGCCTGGCCTGCAAGCATCACATCGTCCTCCACGACGGTACTCCCGGCAATCCCCACCTGCGCCATGATGACGCAGTTGCTGCCGACGCGCACGTTGTGGGCCACCTGCACCAGGTTGTCGATCTTGGTGCCGGCTCCCACCACGGTGTCGCCGATGCCCCCCCGGTCGACCGTTGTGTTCGCGCCGATCTCCACGTCGTTGCCGATCACGCAGCGGCCCACCTGGGGGACCGGCTCGTAGCCGCGCTCGGTCCGTACGAAGCCAAAGCCTTTGCCGCCCACACGCGCGCCGGCGCGGACCAGCACGCGGGCTCCGAGCAACGTGCCCGAGTGCACCACGGCGTGCGCTTCGATGCGACAGCCCGCGCCCACCGTCACGTCCTCTTCCACGGCCGCGTGGTCTGCGACGACGCATCCGTCGCCCAGGCGCACATTGCGGCCCAGCGCAGCGCCGGCTCCAACCGCGATCCTCCCCGTCCAGCGCACGCCCCTTCCGATCCGCGCGCTGGGATGAACGCCCCACTCTGGCGAGTCCGCCGGGTAGAGAGCCTCGAGCGCGCGCCTCATTGCTGCGTGGGGGTCAGCCGATACGATTCGTGTCGCGGGTCCGGCGGGCTCATCGCGATGGGCGGGAGAGAGCAGCACCGCCCCCGCGGCGGTGCGTGCAAGGTACGGTCGGTATCGGTCGGAGACAAGAAAAGAGAGGTCGCCGGGGCCGGCCCTGTCGAGAGGGGCGACCCCGGTGACTGCGACGTCGGCCGGACCAATGATTTCACCGCCGACCAACTGCGCGATCTGGCCGGCGGTCAGACCAGACCGTACGCGCACCGTTCGGTCTACTGCCCGCCGGACCGGCCGGTCAGACGGCTCAACACGACCGACGTCAGGTCCAGAACGGGATCCGCGGAGATGATGTTGTTCCCCGGCGCCGAAACGTCGAACACGATCGAGATGTTGCGCTCGGCGCGCAGCCCGTCGATCACGCTCTGGATGCGGTCCTCCAGGGGGCCGATCAGCTCCTGCTGCCGCTGCACCGCGAGATTTTGGAGATCCGCTGTGCGCTGCTCGAGCTGCTGCTGCAGTCCCCTCAGCTCATCGCTCTTCTCCTGCCGCGCAGTGGGCGACAGCACGATCGACTGCTGGTTGAAGGCGTTCACTGCGGAGTCCAGATCCTGCTGCAGAACCTGAACCTCTGCGCGATAGCCGGCCATCTCGGCGGTGAACGTAGACTCGGCCTGCGTGAAGCCCGGCGTCTGCCGCAGGACGATCTCGCTGCTCACGTAGGCGAACGGAGAGCCCTGCGCGGGCTCGGGCGGTGTCGGTATTGCCGCGACGCCCACCACGGCCACAAGAGCCAGTGCTGCCAATCCCCATCGAGCCATCTTGCGCTCCAGGTGCATAGTCATGTTGATCCGAGGTTAGAAGATATTACCGAGTCTGAAGTGCAGCTTCCAGCCCGGGTCGGGGAAGCCCCTGAGGTTGACGCGGTCCCACCCGTACGCGTAGTCGATGCCGATCGGTCCGAGCGGCGTGATCATGCTGGCCCCCACGCCCGCACCACGGAACATGCGCGTCGGGTTGAATGAGGTCGGCCCCGACCACACGTTGCCGACGTCGTAGAACACGGCCAGATAGATCGACTGGCTCATCCGGAAACCGATCTCGGCGCTGAGCTGGAGATATGAGCCGCCGAACGCGTCCACGCTGCTGGCGGCCTGCCCGGACGCGGTCGGGTCGTATCCGTCCGGCGTGATGGAGAATTCCTCGTAGCCGCGCAGCGGTATTCCGAACTGCGTGCCGCCCATCGCCCACAGCTGGCGGAAGTGCGGCCCGGCGTCGCCCCACAGCGCCCCGACCTGTCCCCTGAGCCCCAGCACGAGCGCCATGGGACTCGCCATCGGGTCCTCTCCGCCAAACCGCGCGAGCGGCGTATACCAGCGGCCCTCGAACGTGGCGCGCCGAAAGTCGCCGCTGCCGCCGAGAATGCCGCCTCCCTGGCCGATCGTGACCCTGTGCATCGCGCCGCTCACGGGAAACGGCAGGCCTGTACGGGTGTCCCGGACCAGGGACACGCTGGCCATCGAGAGCACGCAGCCGTCGCAGAAGAAGCGGGACGAGAGCGTCGGTGAATCGTATTCGCTCTGCTCCAGCGTGTACGACAGAATCAGCCGGGTGAAGCGTGAGCCGCGCCACGGGAACCCCACCTGCACGCTGCCTCCGCGTGAGTTGATGCGGCCGAGGTCCGACACCGTGTAGCGCAGCCGCGAGCTGTGCAGCGAGATCGTACCGGATATGAGGCTGCCCTTGAGCGCCGGGTCGTGATAGGAGATGTTGAAGTTGTTGATGTTGCGGCCGAACTGCCACTGGAAACTGGCCCGCTTGCCCTGGCCGAACATGTTGGGCTCGTCCAGTCCGATGAAGCCTCCCAGACCCGTACCCTGCCCAACCGAGGCGCCGAAGTTCACGCTTCCGGTGTGCCGCTCCTTGACGTTGAAGATGACGTTCACGTCACCTTGCTGGTTGGCCTGCTCGGTGTTGGGCAGCGGGAGCGGTTGCTCGAAGAACCCCAGGTTCGAGATACGTTGGTACGACTGAATCAGGGCCTCTTGCCGCATTACGTCGCCCGGCACGATCAGTATGGCGCGACGGATGACGTCCTCATGTGTGACCGTGTTCCCTCGGATGAGCACCTTGTTGACGATGGCGGGTTGGCGCTCGACGATCTGCCAGCGCAGGTCCACCACGTGGCGTCCATCCTCGGTCTGGCGCCGCAGTATCGTGGGCTGGATCTGGGCGTAGATGTAGCCGTTGTTCAGGTAGAGATTGCGGACGCGCTGTGTGGCTTCGTCCCACTTTTCCGCATCGAACACCTGCGGGCCTTCCCTGGTCCCACCGAGTCCGAGAAACCCGCTGGAGCGGGCCTTGAACGGGAAGTAGAACGAGATTCGGTCGGAGGAGAAGTGCCGGTTGCCAACGACCTCGAACGAGCCGACGTCGTACTGGTGCCCCTCCTCTACCTTCAGCACCAAGGTGCCCTTGCCCGTCGCCTGGCTCACGTGGAGCGTGTCCTCCAGTACCTGGGCATCGATGAACCCCTTGGACGCGTACAGTCGTGGGATGCGCTCGCGGACATCCCGCTCCAGGACGTCGTCGCTGAACTCGCCGTTGCGCCACCACCAGAACCCTTCCGGCTTGGTGCGCATGTTGCCCACGATATCTCCGTCGGCGAGCTCCTCATTGCCCTCGATCACGACCTCTGAGATCGTGACCCTGCTGCCCTCGTCGATTTCGAAGACGATCTGGAGGCTGCTGTCCGGCTGCCAGACCCGACGTATGGCGACGTCCGTGAGGTAGAACCCGGCGTCCTTGTACAGCGAGTCGATGGACGCGCGGGACCGGGCGGCAAGCAGGGGGTCGTACGGGCGCCCGGCCAGGAGCTTCACCCGCCCACGCACGCGCCGGGTCGAGATCGCCTCCGCGCCGCGGACGCTCCAGCCGGTGAGCATGGGTCGCTCCACGAGGACGATGCGGAGCACCTCGATGTTGCCCACGCGACCCTGGTGGATCTCGACGTCCGAGAACTGCCCCGTCGCGTAAAGTGCGGAGATCGCGCGCTGCAGGTCGCGGTAGGTGACCGGCTCACCGATGGTGATGCCGGAGCTGGCGACGACTGTCTCACGGGAGATGCGGCGCAGCCCCTCGACGGCGATGCTGTCCGCCACCACCAGCTCCTGCGCCTGAGTCGCAGGGGCCACGGCGAACGCCAGCAGCGCCGTGAGGAAGAGCCGCCGCATGCCTAGGCCTTCGTACCGGAAAGCGCCCGGAACATCAGCTTCTCGCCGTCCGGATCGACGTCGATCTCGATCCCGTCGCCGGGCACGAACTCGCCCATGAGGATCTTGTCGGACAGCGGATCCTCGACGTAGCGCTGGATCGCTCGCTTGAGCGGTCGCGCTCCAAACGACTCCTCGTAGCCGTGGTCCACGAGAAAAGCCGTGGCGGCGTCGGTGCGCTTCAGCTTGTACCCCTCGGGCGATATGCGCCCCTCGACTTGGTCGAACATGATGTCCACGATCGCGGTGATGTGCTCGCGACTGAGCGCGTGGAACACGATCACGTCGTCCAGCCGGTTGAGGAACTCGGGGTTGAAGACCCGGTCCACCTCCTCGCGGACCTTCTGCTCCATCTGCTCGAAGGCCGCCATCCCGGTGGGCTGCTCGAAGCCGAGTGACTTGCCCTTCGAGATGTCCCGGCCTCCGATGTTCGAAGTCATGATCACCACTGTGTTCTTGAAGTCGATCTTCCTGCCGTAGTTGTCGGTCAGGTGTCCCTCGTCGAGCACCTGAAGCAGGATGTTGAACACGTCCGGGTGCGCCTTCTCGATCTCGTCCAGCAGTACCACAGAATAGGGCTTGCGCCGCACCGCCTTGGTGAGCGCGCCGGAATCCTCGTAGCCCACATACCCTGGAGGAGCGCCGATGAGCCGGCTCACGCTGAACTTCTCCATGTACTCTGACATGTCCACCCGGATGAGCGCCTGGTCGTCGGCGAACAGGAAGCGCGCCAGAGCCCGTGCGAGCTCCGTCTTCCCCACACCCGTGGGCCCACAGAACACGAAGCTGCCGATGGGGCGCCGCGGGTCCTTGAGCCCGGCACGCGAGCGGCGAATGGCGCGGGAGATGGCGTCGATCGCCTGGTCCTGGCCCACGACCGACTTGTGTATCTCCTCCTCCATGCGGAGCAGCCGCTGCGTCTCAGCCTCCTGCAGGCGGGTGACCGGGATGCCGGTCCAGCGCGACACGATGAACGCGATGTCCTCCTCGTTGATCGTCGGCCGGTGCTGCTGCCGCTCGCGCTCCCACTCCTCCTGCCGCTTGCGTATCTCGCCTTGCAGCTCTCGCTCCTGGTCGCGCAGTGAGGCGGCACGTTCGAAGTTCTGATCGCGTACGGCCTCCTCCTTGTCGCGGTTTATGGTCTCCAGCCGCGCCTTGAGGTCGGCGACTTCCGGCGGCGGGACCTGTGCCGCGAGCCTGGCACGCGCGGAGGCTTCGTCGATCACGTCGATCGCCTTGTCGGGCAGGAAGCGGTCCGTGATGTAGCGTTCGGAGAGCCGCGCAGCGGTCTCCAGAACCTGGTCGGGGATGATCACCCGGTGGTGGTCCTCGTAGCGCTCCCGCAGGCCTTTGAGGATGTCGATCGTCTCGTCGACCGTGGGTGGGTCGACGATCACCGTCTGGAAGCGCCGCTCCAGGGCTCCGTCCTTCTCGATGTATTTGCGGTACTCGTTGAGAGTCGAGGCGCCAACGCATTGGAGCTCACCGCGCGCCAGCGCCGGCTTGAGCATGTTGGAGGCGTCGATGGCGCCCTCGGCCGCGCCCGCGCCCACCAGCGTGTGCAGCTCGTCGATGAACAACACGACGTTCTTGTTCTGTACGATCTCGTTCATCACGGCCTTGAGCCGCTCCTCGAACTGCCCGCGGTACTTCGTGCCGGCGATGACCGCAGCCATGTCGAGTGCGAGCACGCGGTGGCTGGCCAGCGACTCGGGGCTGTTGCCCGCGGCAATCAGTTGCGCGAGGCCCTCCACTATCGCGGTCTTCCCCACGCCCGCCTCCCCGATCAGCACCGGATTGTTCTTCTTGCGGCGGGACAGGACCTCGATGACGCGCTCGATCTCCGTGGCGCGGCCGATGGTGGGGTCGAGCTGCCCCTCACCCGCGAGCGCAGTCAGGTCGCGGCAGAAGTGATCCAGTGCGGGGGTCTTCGACTTCTTCTCGGAGCGGGGAGGTCCGCCGGCCGGGGCCGTGCCTTTGCCGCCGGCGGGCATGTCGGAGCCCAGCAGGCGCAACGTCTCGGCGCGTGCCTGCTCGAGGTTGACGCCGGCGTCGGCCAGGACCTGCGCCGCGATCCCCTTCTCCTCGCGCAGTAGCCCGAGCAGCAGGTGCTCGGTGCCCACGTATGAGTGGTTGAGTTCGCGGGCCTCGCTCATCGCGAGCTCGAGTACCTTCTTTGCCCGCGACGTGTACGGCAGATCCGGACCCTCGGGCGCCGGCGCTTTGCCCTTCTTCACCGTCTCCTCGATCTTCTGCTGAATCTCGTCGAGGTCGACGTTGAGGTTGGTGAGCACCGCCGCGGCGACTCCTTCGCCCTCGCGGATCAGCCCGAGCAGGATGTGCTCGGTCCCCACGTACTCGTGGTGCAGACGCGCCGCCTCCTCACGCGCCATCTGCAGGACCTTTCGCACCCGATCTGTGAAGTTGTAGCCGTTCATCAGTTCCGTCGCCTGTGGTGTGTCGTGTTGGGAACCCGTCTACTCGGACCGGGCTCCGTCGCCGTTCGCGCCGCGCGCCGCATCCGCATCGAGCGTGCTGCGTACGTATTCCGCGCGGTGGAGGGGCAGCTCCGGGTCCGACAGCTGACAGCCCTCCTGCTGGGCCAGATGCGCCGGTTGTGTGTAGACCAACAGCTTGTTCAGCGTGTATACACTAACGTCCCGGATCAGGTTCAACCCGACGCCGAGGCGCACGCCGCTCAACAGGTTCATGGTCTCTTCGAACGACAGGCTGCGGGCGTAGCGGAGCAGCCCGTATGCGCGCCAGACCTTGTCTGCGATCACTGCGGGCGCTTCGCTCTCCAGAACTTCGCGCGCTTGCTCCTCGTACTCGATCACCTGGCGCACCATCTTGCTGAGGTGGTCGAGCAACTCCTCCTCGCGCTTTCCGAGGGTGGTCTGGTTGGAGAGCTGGAAGAAATTGCCGACCACTTCGCTCCCCTCACCGTACAACCCGCGGAACGTGAGTCCGACCTGAGACAGACCTTGGAGGACCTTCGCGATTTCCTTCGTGAGGACGAGGCCCGGAAGGTGAATCAGGACGGACGCGCGCAGCCCCGTGCCCGCGTTGGTCGGGCAAGCGGTAAGGTAACCAAACTCCGGGTGGAACGCGACGGGAAGTCGCCCTCCCAGATCAGCGTCCAGCCGCTCCAGCTCGGCGTAGGCCGCCTCCAGGCGGAACCCCGACTGGAGGTTCTGCAGCCGGAGGTGGTCCTCCTCGTTGATCATGACGCCGAGGCGCCCGTTCGTGAGCAGCGCGGCCGATCTGCGCACCGGGTGTTGGCGGTCCAGTCCAGCCAGCTCGCGCGAGATCAGATGACGTTCGTGCAGCACCTGGCGCTCTATGCGCTCCAGCTCTCCCACGGGGTATACCGCGCC
>JAUVTI010000156.1 GCA_030601605.1 Gemmatimonadales bacterium | reverse complement strand
TGATGGCCGAAGTGAAGGCGGCGATAAGGACGCGGAAGGGGCGGAGCAAGCAGGCAAAGGGAGCCAAGAAGGCCAAGCCCGCCAGGAAGGTGGCGAAGAAGCCCGCCCAGAAGCCCGCCAAGAAACAGGCGAAGAAGCCGGGGCAGGGGTTACCTGCGCCGCGCCGCAAGAAGCGTTAGACGCGGAAGCCCTTTACGAGCGTGCGAGGCCGCCCGGCCGCCTCGTTGAGTTGGGTGGCTTGAGCGGCCATTTCTTGGGTGGATGCGCCCTGCTGCTCCGCGGCCGCGGCGACCTCCTCGCTCGCCGACGCGTGTGAGTTCGCCGCTTCGGACGCCTTGTGAAGCTCCTCGAGGATCCGTTGAGCTGCCCCGAGGTTCCCCGCCGCGTCGTTCTGCACCCGCTTCGCTCCCTCCTCCACTTCCTCGATTGCCCGCCTGATCTCGTCCAGTGCCTCGGCCGCGCCCTGCGCAATGGTCTCGACTCCGCGGACCTTGGCGCGCCCCGCAGCCATCGTGGCTGACACCTGCCCCACCTGAGTGCGCACGGCGCTCAACGTCTGCGTGACGTCCTCGGCAGCGGCGCCGCTCGAGTCGGCGAGCTGGCGCACTTCGTCCGCCACTACGGCGAAGCCGATGCCTCGTTCCCCTGCGCGTGCGGCTTCGATGGCCGCGTTGAGGGCCAGCAGGTTGGTCTGTGTGGAGATCGTCTTGATGAGCTCGACGAAGTCGTACACCGCCTCGGACAGCCGATCCAGCTCCTCGACCTGATTGGCGCTGGTTTGAACCACGTCGCCCAGTTCCAGCAGCGTTGTCGCCGATACCGAGACGTCCTGCTGGTACTTGGCCGCGAGGCGGTGGATTCCCTCGGCCAGCTCGGCGAGCCGCTCGGCCATCTTGCCGTTGCGCTCGGTGGCCGCGCGCAGCTGTTCTGTGGCCGAGCTGCTCTCCTGCAGGCTGGACACCTGCAGGCCTGCTCCGCCCGAGATGTCGATCATGGCGGTCGAGATCTCGCCCGCCGACGCCGCCAGCTGCTCGCTGATGGCGGAGAAGTCGTTTGCCGACGCCGCGATCCGCTCGCTCTCGCCGACTAGCGATGCCACGAGGGTCCTGAGCTTCGTGCTGATGCGCGTCATCGCTTCGCCGAGCGACGCGAGCTCCTCCGGCATGTCTCCGAGCGTAACCGGCCGCAGGTCTCCGTCGGCGAACCGCTTGGCCACCGCCTCCAGCCGGCTGAGCGGCCGCTCCACGGCGCGCACCGTTGCGATCCCCACCACGACTCCCAGCAGCACGGAGGCGGCCAGCACCGTCCAGACCATCATACGGCCGTCGCTGCTGCTCTGACGCAGCGACTGCGTCACGATGCCGGCGCGGTTGCGCTGCAGGGCGGAGAAGTCCTGGACCAGGCGGAGCAGCTCGTAGGTGGGCACGCGCGCCTGGCGCGCGGTGCCCTCCGCAGCCGCGCGGCGGCCGAGGTCCACCTGCGCGTGCGCCAGGCTGTACCACACCTCCACCTCCGCCTGCAGCTCCGCGATCCGCGCGATCATCAGACGGTCTGCTTCGCGCAGATCGGGCAGCGTGTGCAGCCGGCTCTGGTATCCGTAGGCGCGCTCGCCCGCGTCGCGGAACGCCTGACGCACCGTGGCGGTGCGGTCGGTGAGATACTGCTCTCCAGTGCGGAGCTCGTCGAACAGCGTGACGACCAGACCGTTGGTGATCTCCGCGGCCTGGGTCAGCCCCTCCAGCTCGCGGCTCACCGTCTGGTCGAGCGTGCGCAGCGCAGTCACGCCGATCAGGGCTATCGCCACGATGCCCGCGATCATGACGCCGAGCGCTGCGATCACGCGCGCCTTGATCGTGTTGAGCCGGCTTGCGAGCCTCATTGCCGGACCGCCGTCACGATGCGACCGCCCTGCACCACACCGATCACGACCTCCTTTTCCGGGACGTCGCCGTTCTCATCGAATGCGATCACTCCCGTCACGCCCTGAAAGGGAGCTGACTCGGTCCCCACGGTGGCCAGGTACCTCTGAATCCGGCGCCGGTCCGGTCCCACCTCGTCGATGACGCGCGCCAACAGGTGCACCGCGTCGTACGCGCCCGCTCCGCGGTGGTCCGGCCGCACGTCGCCGAAAGCAGCCTGGTAGGCAGCCACGAACGCCTCGTTGCGCGGGCTGATGCGGTCCGGGAGATACGCCGAGGAGATCAGCACGCCGGTGGCGTCCACGTCGGAGCTCTCGATGCCGGAGAGCCCGTCGCCGCCCAGCACCGGATACGAGACTCCGAGCGAATCGAGCGTAGCGATGATGCGCTCCGCTCCCGCTCGGGTGCCGGCGATCATCACGGCGTCGGCCCCGCCCCGCCGGGACAGCCTGAGCAGGTAGGGCTCGAAGGTGGGGAGCGGTGCGACGAAGGGGTCCTCGCTCACGACCGCCCCGCCCAGGGCCTCGAAGCTCTGCTGGAACGTCGTCCGCACCCCGCGGCCGTAGGCGTCGTTCTGATACAGCACCGCAGCGGTGCGCGCGCCCACCTCCTCCCAGGCCCACTCGGCGAGTCGTGCTCCATGTACCAGGTCGCTGGGGCAGACGCGGAACGTGTAGGGGCCCACTTCCGTGACCTGCGGACTGGATGCCGACGGTGAGATCTGCACTACCGGTCGAGAGCCGCCGTTGTAGATCGGCGCCGCTGCGATCGTGGCTCCGCTGTTGAGGTGTCCGACGACCGCGACGAGGCCGGGAGTCCCGTACAGCTCTCGGGCCACCCGTACCGCCACCTCCGTCGAGGCGCTGTCGTCCTCGATGACCAGCTCGAGCGGGCGGCCGCGAATGCCGCCCATGTCGTTGATCTCGGCCACGGCCAACTCGGCGCCGAGTTGCATCGAGATGCCACGCTGCTCCGAGAACGGGCCGGCGAGTCCGATCAGGATCGGCCCGTCACTGGAGCCGCAGCCGCTGACGGCGGCGGCGAAGAGGAGTGACAGGATGGTTCGCGGGTTCCGCATTCCGGGCAAACCTTATATCCGCCGCTGCGTGGACGCAACGGCTACATTGCAATGCAGAATATGCCGGAACTGGTCTACCGCTTCGCTGAAGCACTGCGCGAGGTCCTGGACGCGCGCACCCCGCGCGGCGTCGAGGGCAACTGGGTCCAATCGGGCGTCGACGAGCTCGGTTGGGAGGCGCTGAGGCACGCCTGGAGGCGCGACGTGCGTCAGTGGGAGCACGCGTTGGACGAGGTCGACGGACTGTTGCTCCGCCTGCTCGACCGGCTTCCGGTGCTGGCCGCCGCCGCCGATGCAGATGCGGTGCACGTGCGCACGTTCCGCGTGCCCGAGCTCGAGCGGCTGCAGCACGCCACCGCTGCAGCGCTCGTGGCGCAGCGATACGGGGCCGCCGGCCTGCGGGCCGTGGTGGCGGACGAGGAGGCACCCGTCGCGCGGCGCTACTTCGCGTTCCACGCCCTGGCGGAGCGGCACCGGGAATCCGACTGGCCCCTGTTCGCGCGCTACCTGACTCCCGATGCGCACCATGCGTTCGTGGGGACCGCGGCCGAGGCGGCCCGCTTCTATCCCGAGCATTCCCCGTCGGCGTTGCTCATGGAGCTGTTCGACGCGGCACGCGGCGACCTCCATCTGCGGGAGTTCCTCAGCCCGCGGATTCTCGAGTCTCTCTGTGTGCTGGGCGAGCCCGTCACGCTGGAGTTCTTCCGCGAGCTACTCACTGCGGGCCACACCCATCACCTCCCGGATCACTGCGAGGTCACTCGCGCCCTGGTAATGGTGCGGCGGCTGACAGGACGGCTGGAGCCCAATGCCAAGTACGGGGATCTGGCCGCGCCAGAGGTTGAGGAGGCGCTGGACCAGGCCGAGAGGGAGTTCGAGAGGGCGCGGGAGGCGCTGAACCCCGTGGTGGTGATCTGACCCTCGCGGAACCGGGGGCTGCCTACCAGCGCAGAATCCGCCGCAGCACCACCGTACCCTTGTCGGGAATCGTCTCGGGGAAGAGCAGGGCGGAGCCCTCCGGGTCGTACTGAGCCACCCACTGCACCGAATCGGGCACCTCCTCGTCCACGCCGGCGGTGTCGGGGAACCACGTGAAGGTGATGATTCGCGTGGACCGGTCCCACTCACCGTTGCTCCACTCGCCTCCCGGGTAGGTGCGCCACCGGGCTATACCGCCGCGTCTCAGCACGAGCTCCATGTCGTCGTCCGTACCGATCTCTCCCCCGCGCCAGCGCCCTCCGTGCAGTGGGCGCGCGAGCTTCAGCTGCTCTGAGAGCGTGATGATGCGCCCCTCCTCGGTCTGGAGCAGCAGCCTGTCTCTGGCGAACCAGTAGCTGACGGCAAACGACGTGTCTCCGTAGGCCACGATCGAGTCGTCCACCACGAAGTAGTCCACGGCGTACACGTCGTTCACGACCAGCATCGTGTCGCCGTAGAAATCGAGGTGTAGCGGGCGATTGTAATGGGTGCCGACCCAGCGCTGGAGGAGCCGGGACTCCTCCTGGCCCGACCCGGAGGCCGAGACGGCAATCAGCATGCAGAGAACCGCGAGAGTGCGCATGGTTTCAGGGGCCCGCTCCAGGTGGAGCCTGTGGGCCAGAGAGAGAGTTTACATCAAAACCTCTCGGTCTGCCTGTGCTGCGCACTATTGATGAGGATTGGGGTAGGTTATCTTGTCTGACGCCATGACAGTGCCGGCAATTCTGAGGTCTACGCATACCTGGCCCGATCGGGGAGACGCGCTGGGGCACTTCTTCCAGCGTGCGGGGGAGGCGCCCCGCGTGATCGCGTACGACGCCGAGCTGGGATGCCCGCTCCACAATGCGCTGGCTGCGCTCGAGTGGACGGTCACCGTCGGTATCCTGTTCGACACCGACCTGGTGCACGC